>CBETWD010000152.1:0-5469 GCA_965539945.1 uncultured bacterium | reverse complement strand
GCACCGCATCTGCTTTGTTGTCGGGCACTTGAAGTACAGGGAGTACGTCTGCGTATCCTCCGCCTTGCATCTGCAGCACCCTGTAAACGCTTACAGTTCGGTGGGTTGCAGTAAAACGGGCGTTGTAATTCCGTGAACGGTTACCCTAAAACTTAACACCGACCTGGAATCCACAGACATACTTCGGCATGTCATAACCTGCTATCTCTTCGTAATCCGCGCCGGTCACATTGTTGCAAAAGATGCTGGCCATGTATTCTATCTGATCAAACTTGAACTTCTGATCAAATCCAACATCCACGGTAATGTAAGGATCCATCCCCTTACCCCTTTGGGACTTACGCGCATCAACGTATCGAGAACTCAACTGAAACCATCCATCCTCCCAGACCATATAGCGAGCGAGCAGCTTGACCTTATTCCTGGCCAGAAGGTCGGGAAGATAGTACGTCCACCCGTGTTCGTAACCAGTGTCATCCACGCTGTGTCTTTGATACACGTAAGCAGCAGTGGCCCGGAAACGGTCCCCCAGCTTGATTGTGGCTTCCAGCTCCCCGCCGTAAAGTCTGACATGGTCAATATTGCTAAGGCAGTTAGTCCCTGCGCCGGGGCCCTCCGAAGGAGGAATGGTAATACCGTTGTCGTTGATAAAATCATCAATGTCATAATACCAGCCGGCAGCTCTGACAGTCAGATATTTGAAATCTTGTATAATTCCCAGTTCATATTCCCATGCTGATTCAGGGGCCAATGTGGAATTTTCTTGGGACGCGCACCGCGCCCACCAGTAGTAGTCTCAGGGACACGGAAGCCGGTAAGACCGACTCACCGCCGCATAGAGCGACGTCTCCGGAGTGGCCTGAAAATCGACCTTCAGGCTTGGATAGAAGCCGTCGTCGTTATCCGTTTTGCCTGCATTATCAACACTGAATGGCCAACCGATAGGCTGGGAAGCGTACCCCATTTCCCGCCAGCCGTAATAGACATCCATATCGACATGATAATAGCGAACGCCCGGGGTCAGGGTCCACCGGTCACCGAGGTGAATAACATCCTGGACATAGGCTGATTTGACCTTGTATATGATAGGATTCTCATCCGGCCAGCCCAGTTCTTGGTACTCGGCCCCTGCTGTCACGCTGTGGGAGTCGAACAGATCGATGTCCCTGTACTCGAAGATTATCCCCTTTGTCCTGTCATCCACAAAGTCGTCTTTTGTAAATCTATTCTCCGGATCTTCCATTAAGGCGCCTTTGCCATAACTGCTGGTCCAACGCCTGCCCTCGGTCCAGAACCCATGGACCTTGACAATACCCGGACCCAGGGGCATCTGAAAGATGGCATCCAAATAGGAAGTATGTTTTTTCCACTCCGGACGCAGTGAACCTGTAGTGGGCAACTGGGGCCAGTTGAGGTGCCTCAGTTGGTCGGCAGACTTCTTAAATTTGGGATAGTCGTCATCGTAGAGGGCAGCCACACCCGGATCAGGATCATTCGGATCATTGATAACCGGGAAGCCATAGTGGACATCGGAATATTTGGCACCTACAGTGAAAGTGGCATCACGAGGAAGAAAAAAGCTCAAATGCCCGTTAAGGTTGTCCGTTCTCTGAAAGTCGTTTCTGAGATAACCATCCGTGTCTCCTCTACTTGCTGAAAAATGGTAACCCACAACATTGCCGACACCCCCATCAACAGAGCCTGACACGTTGTAGGTATCATACCTTCCATAGCCCCCCTTTAAGCTCACATCAGGTTTGGGGTCATCTGTCTTTTTTCCCTTTTTCGTAATCATATTGATCACGCCACCGATAGCAAAAGGATGAAGCACAGAGTGCCCGCCCCGGATGATTTCAATGCGCTCGATATCATCCAAGTTCAGCGTGGACCAATCAACAATGTACCTGCCGTAGTGGCCTGTTTGATTGATCCTGCGACCGTCGATCTCTATGACCATGCGCCCTTCATTCACGCCCCGGATGGATACCTCGTCGCCCGGGCTGGCTATTAGCGGATTGGCGCGCTGCACATCAATGCCGCCGATTTCGGTCAGTACGTCTGTCAGCGTATTAACCTCACCGGGCTTTTCGAATTTATCCAGGTTAATTATGGTCTTCTCAGTTGTTATCTCAACGCCCGGCTGCGGGGCCATCACCGTGATGGTCCCAATATCAATCGGCTCAGGTTCCGTTTCCTTGGCCAATCCTGGAATCGAGATCGTGACCATGATAAAGGCAAGTCCGGTCACAAGAAAAAACCTCCAAAACTGTTTCCATTTCCCCTTTGATTTCATTCCCCTTTTCTCCTCTCCTCTCTTAGCCACAGTGACACCTGCCTTGAAGCGTCAAAGCAGGATATCACCCAACAAATCCCCCAAAAGCCAGTTGGATCTTGTCAAAACAATTCGATCATTTTTGCAACCAGATCCCAGAAAACAATGAATCCATTAGTAACACGCATTCCACAAACATGCTACAATCAACAAGAATTGTCAATTCGTGGGATTTTAGATGTCTGTTATGTAAGACTGGATGAGACTGAGAGAGGGCGAATACTCGGTTAAACCATTCTTCCATGAAGGGAGGCTACGAGATCAAAGTTCACACACAGCATCCTCTTGCATCAACCTGCTCTTTTTGCAGGATGCCGTCGCGGGTAAGCAGATGGAAATGATCGTACAGGTTAATGCAAAGGCTCACATTTACCGGAACAATGCTGAGTCGCTCCCCCACTTTTGGCCGGGGACCGCAACCTGAGACATCGACCCATCCGTGTTCTTCATGGAGGCGAAAAATCCGGGCTTTTGGATACTCAGGGATATATCCCATCTCAAGGTTCTCACGGCGTAATAACTGCTTTGCAGAAAGGGCCTTTGAACCTGCGTCAATGATCACCTGGCCCGGAACCACGTCTGAAACAACAGTTGTAACCACACGGGCGGCACAGTCTTTGAGGGCGCAATGCCCGAACTTCAGGACAAAATAATCGTTCAGAACAGCGGTTCCCACCCGGATTTCGTTGATGTGATTGACAAGATGCGTGTTTTCAAGGGATGGGGTTGAACCGGAAGAAACTGTTTCAGGCTGAAGCCCGGCAGTGCACAGGGCTTCATATACCGGGTCCCACAACTGATTTATTCGTTCAAAACTTCGCGGATCTCTGGCGGCATCTCCGTACAAATGCCCTAAATACATCTGAATGCCGTCATAGCAAAATCCACTGTGTGTTTCTGCGTACTGAACAAGCTTTACAATTTGCCCGGGGTCGGCAATTCCGCAACGGTGAAGCCCGGCATCAAACATGATAAGAATCCCGATGGTGATGTTGTGTCTGACCGCCGCCTCCGCGAGCTCATCCATGACATATTCGGAATCAACCGCAACACTCACATTCTGTTTTAGAGCGAGCTTTGCAAGACGTTCTGCGCGGGCAACTCCAACAGCAGGATAGGCCACGGTGATATCAACATTACCGAGTCTTGCCATGACCTCGGCTTCTCCAACTTTTGCAACCGCAATGCCGACTGCTCCGGCTTCAATCTGCATGCCGGCGATCGAAAGCGATTTATGGGTCTTGACGTGGGGCCGGACTGCGAACCCGTGCCGGTTTGCGTAATCATGAATGCGATTGATATTCCTTCTTACGATTTCTTCTTCAATGATGAGAAAAGGTGTTGGAATTGACTCTGTGATATTCAATAATTCTTCAGGCATTCCTTCTTCCTGTGTTCATTTTCGGATTTTCTTATATTCCGTAATTCCACATCATGGGGCACTATTCTTGACCAGAAAAACCGAGGTATTATTCACCGGCGGTTCCGGACGAATTCGGGAGTATTCCTTGAATTCAGGAGGAAGATCAAAAACGGATTGGTCATCCAGAAGACATCTTAAGCCTTTTTCATAGATCCGGTAAGAGAGTCTTGTTCCATCCGGGAGCGCCTTTGCAAGATAGGTAAAGACTTCATCCTTCGGACGCGCATCTGCCCCTACCATGACCAGCCGGTACTCTTCGTCAAGCGGAAGAGAAAAATGGTTTCCGCAAACAATGCGGATATGTCCAGTCAGTTCAAGGACTTCAATAAGCTTTTTGGAAAGTTCGGCATATTCCGGCACCTGTTCAATGCCGATACCACGAACGCCATATTGTTTGCAAAGGCAGATAAGGCTCAGCGGGAACGGCCCGCTCCCCAGAAACACCAGCCTGTCTCCGGGTTTGAGATTCGCACCCTGGTATTCCATGCGCGCAAGCTCAACATAATTGGGATAATATACAAAACGTTTTACCAGGGCCCACGGATCGGGCCCGGCGATAATCGATTGCGCACACTCAATCTCCATCCTCAACCCGTTAACAGCTTTCAGATGGCAGATGTGTTTTGCGGCCGATTGAAACCGCCGGTCTTGAAGTATTTTTTCCGCCGCTTGATCGTCAAAATCTATTGCGGCCAGACGATTCAGTCTTTCAAAATGAGGACGGGAAATATCATCAGGACCGTTAAGAATTTCATTATCCGACAAATCACGGATGGCTGAATAGATATCAAGGAACTCATTCTTAATGGAATCCAATGTGTTCTCTTTCATTCATCCAACTCTACAAAAACGGTTGTATTATTGACCCGGCCAATGGGAAGAATCTCCTTTACGATCTTGAATCCCTCTATGTCGCCGGGTTTAACGGGCTCATACAGGAGTGCACGCATCCCGGTATAGGTCCGGAAAACAACAGAACCATGCCCCCGTTCTTTTAAAATTTCGCTAAGACTTTGAAAAATCCGGTCCTTGGGTTCTGCCAGGGCCGAGACCAGCACCATGTTCCAATCCAGCTCTTTAAGACGGGAGTCATCCCCGTGGATAATTTCGATCTCTTTTTCCAACCCCAGACATTTGATTACCTTTGTTGACAGTTCAACGGTTTCAAAAGAATTGTCCAGGCCGACAGATCGTATACCGTACAGACGACTCATGAGTATCAGGCTCGCAGGCACAGGGCCGCACCCGATAAATGCCAGCCTGCTGTCCGGCGCGATATGCATGGCCTCGATCTGGTTTTTCACCAGGGCTTCATAACGCGGATAAAGTGGAAAAGATTTCAGGATTTCCCACGGGGCATCCGATTTGAGCAATTCTTCTGCCAGATGTACTTCATGGATGCTGAAGAATGTGGAATAATAGGAACGGATCACCGGAAGCTCCATCCGGATGTCCGGGTCTTTGAGAATCAATTCTGCCAGATGCACACCGGCCCCCATGTGGGCCAGATCATCCAGGATCTGATAGAGCCGGTAAAGATCTTCCGTGCTCAGCGCCGCAAGCATTTCCCTGGAATATCCTTTTATCCGCGTAGCAAACGCCATTATATGGGGTTTTATGATATCCACGCTGGACAGGCAATCCTTGCAGCATTCCGAGAAGTCACCTTCATCCAGTTCGTGCTGATGGTTGTAACTAATATCGTGCATAATAT
>CBETWD010000151.1:0-5480 GCA_965539945.1 uncultured bacterium | reverse complement strand
CGGATACAGTTTCTTACTTGTCGCAGGAGGATTCTACCATGTTGCTGGTAACCGCAGCCCAGATGCAAGAACTTGATCAAAGGGCTATTAAAGAATTCCGCATCCCTGGCCTGATACTTATGGAAAACGCAGGACGCGGGATCTTTGAGCTCATCTGCCGGCATTTTGCAGCAAGACTTCAGCAAGGGGTCACCATCCTGGTGGGACCCGGCAACAATGGTGGTGACGGTTTTGTCGTAGCCAGACATCTCAACCAGGAAGGAGTTGAGGTTGAACTCCTGATCCTGGCGCCAGGGGAAAAATTCAGGGGAGACGCCCTTACAAATTACAATATAGTAAAAAATCTGGGACTTCCTATCACTGAGTGCCTGGATTCCGACTCCCTTTCAACCATGTCCGAGACCATCGAGAAATCAGGCCTTATTGTTGATGCCATCTTCGGGACCGGTCTTGTCAGGGAAGTTACAGGGAGATTCGCCCGATGCATTGAGATGGCAAACGCAAGTCCGGCGCCCATAGTCGCAGTAGATATCCCTTCCGGATTGTCAACAGATACCGGGCTTCCTCTCGGCACGGCAATACGGGCTGATCTTACTGCCACCATGGCCCTTGCCAAGCTGGGTCTTGTATTGCATCCCGGAACCGAATATGTAGGAGAGCTCTACATTGTTGAGATCGGCATACCCGATACGGCAGTTACTGAAGCGGATATTAAAACCGAACTGCTTGATGAGAAGACTTTCAGGGCCATCCTTCGACCAAGGCCGTCCATTGGCCACAAAGGCACATTCGGGCATCTTTTAGTACTGGCAGGTTCAAGGGGAAAGACAGGGGCTGCGGCACTTGTGGCCCACGGAGCACTCAGGGCAGGGGCAGGGCTTGTCACTGTGGGATGTCCAACAGATGTACAGCCTGTGCTTGCCCAGAAACTTACTGAAGCCATGACTGAGGATCTCCCTGAAACTAAATCAGGGACTGTTTCCAGCAAGGCCATCCCAATAATCAAGACTCTGCTGGAAAGAAAAAGGGCCCTTGCAATCGGACCCGGCCTGGGACTAAACAGCGAGACCCAGGATGTTGTGCGCCATCTCCTTGAAACAGTCCCTGTACCTATGATAGCGGATGCCGACGCACTTACCGCCATTGGTACTGATCACAGTCCAGTAGCACAGGCAAAACAGCCCCGGATATTAACACCCCATCCCGGTGAAATGGCCCATCTGCTCGGATGCACAATTGCCGAGGTCCAGCATGACCGCATAGCAGCAGCCCTTTCCCTTGCCCGCTCCTCAAAGGCCGTTGTGGTCCTTAAAGGGGCCGGGACTGTAATTGCCGCACCTGATGGAAGGATTGCCCTGAACTCCTCAGGGAACTCCGGCATGGGATCAGGGGGCATGGGAGATGTGCTTACCGGCATTATAGGGGGCTTTTTGGCCCAAGGCTACGATGCATGGGATGCTGCAAGGCTCTCTGTCTTTGTCCACGGGCATGCGTCGGATCAACTGGCAAAGGTCAAGGGCAACTGGGGATACCTGGCAAGCGAAGTAGCTGATTGGATGCCTCACCTATGGACCTTATGAATTTTTATGATATGTTACTGTTCACACTCCCTGAATAGACCGGCTGTTGCCTGATCTGCTTTTGCTTGATATCATTCAATTTATGAAACAGAAAAATTCATCCCGGAGTTACTATCCCCTTTCTGTGGACCTGAGAAACAAGAAAGTTGTTGTCGTGGGCGGAGGAAGCGTTGCTGAACGTAAAGTGCAGGGCCTTTTGAGCGCCAATACCCAAGTCAAACTCGTAAGCCCTGAGGTAACAGAGGCACTTAAAAAAATGGCATCAGATGGCCTGATAGACCATACAGCAAGGGCCTTTGTCCCGGAAGATCTGGACAAAGCCTGGCTGGTTATTGCCGCTACTGATGATACTGAGGTCCAGGAATTAGTATATAACGAGGCATTATCACAAAGAATCTTTTGTAATGTTGTAGACCTGCCGGAATTTTGCAGTTTTATTGTCCCTTCTGTAGTCAGGCGAGGGGATCTCTGCCTGTCCATATCTACTGGAGGCAGGAGTCCCGCCCTTGCCCAGCACCTTCGAAAAGAGCTTGAACAGAGCCTTGGTTCGTTTTATGGCGACTATGTCTCTCTGTTGGGGGAGTTGAGACAGTTGATAATTAAATCTTTTGGAGATCCGGTAACCAGAAAGGATCTATGCCAGTCCCTTGCAGACCCGGAAGTAATAGCCTGGGTTAGAGAGGGTGAATGGGACAGGGTAGAGAGATGGGCTGTTTCTCTCTGTGGTGAGGAAGCCGGCAATATAGTTTTGAATTTTGCAAAAGGCTCTATTGAGTGTTAAATTCAATGAGTTATAGAATTTCCGAGACGTTCAATTAACTGCCATGCATAAATTCCTTTTTCAGATCACAGTCTTTATATATTTTATCAGTACAGTCGGCTTTCTTGTCCACATCATTACCCTCAGAAAAGATGCGGAACGGATTGCCACTGTCTTTTTATCCGTGGGTTTTGGTTTTCATACTGCGGCTGTTTTAATGCGCTGGTTTGTAGGAGGCCATCCTCCTCTTGTTAACCTCCACGATTCTCTGTCTTTCCTGGCCTGGGCAATGGTTGGCTCTTTTCTCCTGTTTCAATGGTGGCACAAGTTAAAATCTCTCGGGGCCTTTGTGATACCTTTCGCCATGATAATAATGACTGCTTCATCTTTTCAGTCAAAGGAAATTCTGCCTCTGTCTCCGGCCCTCAAAAGTATCTGGCTCCCTATTCATGCCATTATCTGCCTGTTTGCAGATGCTATTTTTGCCTTGGCCTTTTGTATTGCCATTATGTACTTGCTCCAGGAAAGGCAGATAAAAAAGAAACGACTAGGGGCCGTGTTTCAGAGGCTGCCTTCCCTTGAGACCCTGGATGCCATGAACGAGCGCTGTTTGACTGTGGGATTTCCCCTGCTGACCCTGGGGATAGTGACCGGATCCATTTGGGCTGAGAAGGCCTGGGGCTCATATTGGAGCTGGGACCCAAAGGAAACATGGTCACTGATTACCTGGTTTATTTATGCAGCCCTTTTTCATCAGCGACTTACAGTGGGTTGGCGAGGGCGAAAGGCTGCTATTATGACATTAGTTGGTTTTGCTGTTTTGGTCTTCACCTTCCTGGGAGTAAGTCTGTTACTTTCTGGTGCCCATTCCTATGCCACTTGGCTTAAATAGACCGCAAATAGCCCTTTTAGGAGTTAATCACAACACCGCACCTGTGGAAGTGCGGGAACGCCTTTCCCTGAGCGGAAGTGATACCCCTGCCCTGAGACTGTTTGCCGAGCTTCCTTCCTGCGAAGAGGTTGTGTTTCTTTCCACCTGTAACAGGGTAGAGGTCCTGGTTTCTGCAAAACGCCTGGATGAGGTCAAAGAATCAATAAAAGGGCTGTGGCAGGATAGGGGAAAAATAGATTCCAACACACTCCGTAAGGCACTATATGAATACCAAGGCATGTCTGCCATCACGCACCTTTTCAGGGTGGCCTCCAGCCTTGACTCCATGGTTGTGGGGGAACCCCAGATCCTCGGACAGTTGAAGGACGCCTACCGCATGGCCTCAGAGGCCAAGACTGCGGGCATGGTCCTGAATCGTCTGCTCCACAAGGCCTTTTCTGTGGCCAAGAGGGTCAGGACTGAAACAAGGATCGCAAGCCATGCCGTCTCTATCAGTTATGCGGCAGTCGAGCTTGCTAAAAAGATTTTTGGGGATCTTGCTGGCAAAAACGGCATGCTGATAGGTGCGGGGGAAATGGCTGAGTTGGCCGCACAGCATCTTATTGCCAGCGGTGCCGACAAGCTGGTCGTGGCCAACCGCACACTCTCCCGGGCAGTAGAGCTCTCTCGGTCCCTTGGAGGAAGCGCCATATCCCTGGAAGAGGTGGGGGACGCCCTGGTTGATGCGGACATAGTTATAAGCTCTACCGGTGCCCCTGGTATTATTCTCAGAAAAGACCAGGTGAAACGGATTATGCGTCCCAGGCGTCATCGTCTCCTGTTCTTTATTGATATTGCAGTGCCAAGAGACATTGATCCCAAGGTCAATGATATAGACAATGTCTATTTATACGATATTGATGATCTGAAAGGAGTTATAGAATTCAATAAGGCAGAACGTGAAAAAGAGGCATCCAAGGCGGATCGTATGGTGGATGCCGAGGTTATCAAGTTCATGGCCTGGATGGAATCTCTGAATGTAGTGCCTGTAATCCAACACCTTCAGGAAAAGGCCGAGGCAGTGAGGCAGAAAGAGATTTCTCGGAGCCATAAAGTCCTTGAATCCCTCAATGATGAGCAGCAAAAGGCCTTGGATGTCCTCACGAGGTCCATTGTGCAGAAGATACTCCACGATCCCATAGTCTATATCAAAAAGGGGACTCAAGAAAAAAATAGCGGAATGATATTGGACGCTGCCTGCCGTCTCTTTGGCATAGATGGCCTTGAAGACACTCAAAAATTACAGGAAAAAGGACTTTCTGACGATAGTACAGATAGAACAGTACGAAAATCATCGTGAAGCAGAAAATCAATCCATAAGCGACGAACAAAGCAGACAATCAGGGAGGATTTGACTGATGATTTTTTCAACAGAATGGTCCGAAGATCTATTCTTGGGTAAGCGCTCAATGACAGTACGAGGCGGCCGATCAAATCCATCCTATTTCAAGTGGGCCATAGCTGCGGCGTTGATTCTATCTGTGGGGCTGGGTGTGCCCAATAATGTTCCTGCTGAAGGCCCGGCTGTGTCGGCGGTTAACGCAAAAGCCGATGCTTTATTCGGATCAATGGATAGTAAGGGTACTACTATCGGCCTGGGCAGCATCACTCTGCCGCTGGGGGATCAGTTCGGCTCACAGATCGACGGTGCCTGGGGCAAGGTGTCGAGCTATGTTTATGACGGTGTCGGCGGACATGTTTTTTGGCGCGATCCCGACTTGGGCCTGATTGGGCTGATTGGATCATATCAGGAGTTGGACAACGTCAGTCTTATTCAAAATGGGGCTGAAGGGGAGTTGTATTTAAAGGACTTCACGTTTCGAACCCGCATGGGTTATCAGTATGGAGATGTTGACCATGGTGTTTTCGCTAAATTGGGAGTGAAATACTACCTGATGGACAACCTGACGCTGGAAGTTGATCCCGAAGTTGCCGCGGGTGATTGCTCACTGGGATTCGGCTTGGAGTATCAACCGGACTTTGGAATCCTTCCCGGACTAGCCATATTCGCAGAAGGGGAAGTGGGCGAAAACGATTACGACCACTGGTTCTGCGGCATCAGTTACTACTTCGGTTCAAAGAAATCACTGGAGCAGCGGCATAGAGAGGACAATATTGATTCCCTGCTGCCTGATTTTACAAAACACCTCATGGAAAAAGTCAGGCATGCTGAGCACAAAAGAGATATTGTAAGCCCGCAGGGTGGTGA
>CBETWD010000150.1:0-5521 GCA_965539945.1 uncultured bacterium | reverse complement strand
ATCACCAAATGATTCCGCTGAAAAAACCCAATCTGCGGCGCACAATTAAATGTTGTCTATGTAATCACCAAACGGTTTCTCCCCGCAAAAGGCTTGCATAGGTCTCACGCTTTCTGATTACCTTGAATTGATCGTCCTTTACCATGACTTCTGAGACCCTTGGCCTTGAGTTGTAGTTGGAAGACATGGTAAAACCGTAAGCCCCGGCGCTCATGACCGCGAGCAAACTACCCTGATTAAGGTCCGGCATGGGCCGTTCCCTCGCAAGAAAGTCCCCTGTCTCACATATAGGCCCCACTACGTCTGCCGGATGTAAATGCCTGTCGGTCTTTATTACAGGCAGTATCTCGTGGTATGCCTCGTAAAGACTGGGACGGGCAAGATCATTCATGGCGGCATCAACGATATAAAACCGCTTTTCCTCAGTATCCTTGGTGTACAGTATCTTTGTTACCAAAATACCGGCGTTGCCGACAATGGACCTTCCGGGTTCCAGAATCAGGCAGTGAGGAAGATCCTTGACCTCAGACAGGAGTGCACTGGCGTAAGCGTCAGGCTCAGGTGGAATTTCGTCATGGTATCTTATGCCAAGGCCGCCACCCACATCAATGAACTTGAGTCTTATTCCAGAGCCCTCAAGCTCCTGCAGCAGGGACTTAATTCTTCCTATTGCGTCCATAAAGGGCTCAACCCGGATTAGCTGAGAGCCTATGTGGCAGTCTATCCCCACTACATCAAGCTCATCTCTGTCTGATGCAATCTTATAAGCCTCCAGGGCCTGGGACATGGGCAGGCCGAACTTGTTTTTCTTAAGGCCAGTGGAAATATATGGATGGGTATTTGCATCCACATCAGGGTTTACCCTGAAAGAGACCCTGACACGGTACTTAAGGCGTCGCGCCTGTCTGGAGATGGCATCCAGCTCTTCCATAGACTCTACATTAAACATAAGGATATCCGCCTTTGCGGCCTCGCGGATCTCTTTTTCGGTCTTGCCGACACCTGAGTACACGATCCTGTCTGCCGGGATTCCTGCTTTGAGTGCCCGGTGAAGCTCCCCTCCTGAGACAATGTCAGCGCCGGCCCCTAATTCCCCCAGGAGATTTAATACAGCCAGGTTACTGTTTGCCTTGACAGCAAAACATATCAAGTGCGGGTGCCCTGAAAAGGCCCTATCAAAGACATTGAAATGACGGGTCAGTGTGGCCGAGCTGTACAGATAGAAAGGAGTCTTTACCTTACCGGCTATTTCCTTTACCGGTACGTCCTCGCAGTATAGTTCTTTGTCTTTATAATTGAAGTGATTCATTGCTCATAAGGTTCAAGGGTTCAGGGTTCACGGGTTCAGGGTTCAAGGTTCAATTGTTGATTTATCATTGCTCTATTGTTCTATTCTTATGCCTTCTTTATTCAAAACTTACTAATCAACAGTTCAAATATTCGGTGAATTCTGAATCCCGAACCTCTGAACCCTGAACCCCTGAACCTTTGAACCCATTAACGGTTACGGTTTTTCTTTGACAACCTCCACCTCTGCAATATCAGATGACGGGCTTTCGTTCGGTGGATCAGCCTTGTCCACTGTAGTTACCCAATACGAATATAGTCCGCCGGGTAAAATAGTCCGGTCCAGAAACCTGGATACGGGTAAGGGCTTGTTGTTCAGTTTGTCTATTAGTTCATCCGGTTCTTTTCTGTATACAATATAGCCTGAAATATCAGACTCTGTTTCTTCCTGCCAGAAGAGTTCAATTCCATTGGCAGACCGGACAGCAACCAGTCCAACAGGTGCTGCCGGCGGGATAATATCTGTCGGCTGCACTGTGGTTTCAGGCGTACAGAGTCCCTCAATCTCAGTGCCGTGATATGGTAGAACTGCCGCCACCCTGTATTGATAACGGGCCCTCTTTTTTGCTGATAGATCGAGATAGCCTGTGGAATCTACTAAACCGGGGAGGATCTTCCATTTATCCGTCCCTGTTCCGGCCCGGTAGATCCTGTATAAAAGTCCTTTGTCCACAGGCCTGCCATCTGTCCATTTTGAGGGTGCCTGCCAGGAAAGATAAATCCCGTCTTTTGTTAACTTAACCATGAATCCTGAAGGCGCGGATGGCAGAACGTGCCAGGCCAGAGAGACCTGATGCGACGTATCACTGACATTCAGCCAGCCCTTTACAGTGCAGACCTTGTATATATATTGCATGCCGGAACGCACGGTTCGGTCTTCATAGACCATTTTCCTTGCTTTTTCCGGTTTTGCATCAAAGGGGACCTCAATAAGCTGCCCAAAAGGCGGAGGACACCCCTCACAATACTCCCCAAAAGGTATCTCTGCCTTCAACAGCCTAAAGCCCTTGATCCTGACAAGGGGGCTGCCGTCTCTGTTTCTTACAGGGACACTCCATTTCAGCTCAATGCCATCCGGGATAACCTTATAGCTCAAGTCCTTGATAGCCTTGGGCCGGAGGGTACCGGGAGGGACAGGAGGTGCCTTGCGCCCACAGGACGCCAGTAAGATACAAAAGGCAAAAATGATTAATCTTTTCCAAGAAATTATCCGGGCGATATTATTCATGCGTCATTTTTCCTTCGCCTTTGCCAGTGCCTCGGCTACCCGCTCAGGTGCTGTGCCTCCCGGACAGCGCCTTGTTCCCACAGAGCCCTCTATTGACAGCACCTCAAATATATCCTCGTCTATAAGAGAAGAAAAGGCCTTTAGGTCTTCAAGACTCATATCCGTAAGCTCTTTGCCCTGGGAAATGCACTGGGAAACCGCCTTGCCGACCACTGAATGGGCCTGCCTGAAAGGCATACCTTTTTTCACAAGGTAATCAGCAAGGTCAGTGGCAGTAAGAAAACCCTGTGTCACGATCCGGGAAATATGCTCTTTCCTTGGGACCAGCCTGGCCACCAGGGCAGCCATTATCTCCACTGAGGCGCATACAGTATCAACCGCGTCAAAAAGTGCCTCTTTGTCTTCCTGAAGGTCCCTGTTGTAGGCAAGGGGAAGGCCTTTGATAATAGTAAGAAGAGACATCAAGTGGCCATAGACCCTGCCGGTCTTTCCGCGCACCAGTTCGGGTACATCGGGATTTTTTTTCTGGGGCATAATGCTTGAGCCGGTACAGAAGCTGTCAGGCAGATCCACAAAACTGAACTCTGCAGAGGTCCACAGAATCAGTTCTTCAGACAGCCTGCTCAAATGGGCCATTGCAATGCTTGCCGTAGCCAGAAACTCAATAATAAAGTCCCGGTCGCTTACAGCGTCCAGGCTGTTAGCAGTAATTCCGAGGAAACCCAGCTCCTCAGCCACGTATTCCCTGTCTATTGGAAAGCCGGTTCCAGCCAGGGCAGCACTTCCAAGGGGACAAATATTCACCCTCTTTCTGCAGTCTTGGAGCCTGTCCCTGTCACGCCTGAACATTTCAAAATAGGCCAACATGTGATGTGGCCAGAGAACCGGCTGTGCCCTCTGGAGATGGGTGTAGCCGGGGAGTATCAGGTCCTCGTGGGCCCTTGCCTGGTACAAAAGCGCTTCCTGCAACAATAAAAGGAGTCCATCCAGGCGATCGATTTCTTCTCTCAGGTAAAGTCTGATGTCCGCAGCAACCTGATCATTACGGCTTCTGGCTGTGTGGAGCCTTTTCCCTGCCTCTCCGATGCGCTCAACCAGGGCCTGCTCGATGTTCATATGTACATCCTCAAGCTCGTGGCTCCAGACAAAGTCTCCTGACGCGATTTCTTCCTCTATCTCGCCAAGGCCCTTAATTATGGCATCTGCGTCTTTATCTGAGATAATCCCCTGTCTTGCCAGCATGCGGGCATGGACCTTGCTGCCTGCTATGTCCTGGCGATACAGTCTGCAATCATAGTGGACAGAGGCTGAAAACTCCTCCAGCATTTTTTCAGTGGCCTCCTGGAATCTGCCGCCCCAAGGTTTTTCCAAGGCCTTTTTGCCTTCATTCATAGTCTAACATCCAAAAATGCCTTTGCTCTTTTAATTTATTCGACGTTCGATGTTCGTCTTTTGCCTCTCCGCATCTCGTTCAGGGTAATTACTTGTTATCGCTAAGGCAACCAAGATCTCTCAGAATAAGTACATAAATCTTAAAATCCTCACAAATTCCTTAATCCCTCAATTCACACTTTTCTATCCTTTTTTCATTCTCCTTATGATATAGTAAATTACTATATACTATATTATTGGCAGCCAGGTCCACAAACGGTTCTGTGATTTCGTCTATGAAAGCAATGGCCTGAGAGATACCAATGTATTACTGGATCGTCCTTTTTAAAAAAATAAGAAAATTTAAATACGAAAACAGGGAAATTATAAGTGCGCTCATTTTGTTTTGCATTGCACTGACGTTGCTGAACGCTGTCATGATATTCAAAGAGGGCCTTGATCCCTTATCGTCCCTTTACTTTAGCTTTGTAACCGCAACGACTGTCGGTTACGGGGACATTTCACCCGCAACAACAATCGGCAAAATTTCATCAGTAATATATATGCTTGTCTCTATTGGTGCCCTGGGTACTGCTATCGGGGTCATTACCACAGAAGCATTTGATTTTTTAACAAGAAAAAAGAAGGGATTGACAGTGATTAAAGACAAAGTGGATTTGATTATAATCGGTTATCCAAACGAGGCCAAGGTTTGTAAAATTGTTCAGGAATTTCGTCAAGATCCGCGTTTCAGGACGTCTGTAGTCGTTGTTGTGACAAACCGTCTTGAGGAACGGCCGGCCTGGATGGCAGAGGAGATGGTCTTTTTCGTCAAGGGACTGGGATCAAAAAAAGAAGTCCTTGAGCAAGCAAACGTCCGGTCCGCACGCCATGTTCTTGTGCTTGCCAATGATCCCTTTGATGAGGTGTCTGATGAATTCTCATCATCAGCTGTCATTATGAGCGAACGCCTGAATCCTGATGCATATACCATTGCTGAAAAGGTCCGGGAAGACGGCTACCTGTTTGACATAGCGGAGTGTGACCGTGTTGTTCCGGTTTCAAGGGCAGGAGAGCTTGTCCAGGAGCTTCAGGACCCTGGTGCAATTGAATTTGCTGAATGCATTTTCTCCAATCAGAGCAAAGGCAATCAGTACAATATTAAGCTGGACAAAGATATAAGTTGGGGAGAGGTTGTCTTAGATCTTCTTGATAAAGGCGCAACTGCTATTGGCTACAGGAATGCAGGCGAATCCGGATTCAATTTTATACCCAAAAAGGATGATGCGATAAAGTCTGGCGAAACTGTAAAATATATCGCAAAAGATCCATTGAAATAAACCGTGATTCCGCTGAAAAAACCCAATCTGCGGCGTTACTTCAATTTTCCAGCCCATGCGACGTACAATAAATGTTGAATGTTGAATTTTGAATGTTGAATTAAGGTATATGTCTTTTAAATCTTCTTCCACAATTCAGCATTCAGCATTGTCTATAAGTGAAATAACCGGATTAACAGAGACTTAAGCAATAAAATCATAAACCACCCTATTTCTACCTGCTTCCTTTGCCTTA
>CBETWD010000149.1:0-5524 GCA_965539945.1 uncultured bacterium | reverse complement strand
TTAAAATGTCTCGGTGATGAAGCCATGTCGGTCAAGAAAGCACTGGTTGAAAATGGTATTGAGGCAGGACGGCAGAGAGTATCCAGGCTCGTAGGAAGAGATACGGACTCCCTGGACACAGCCGGAGTGACTAGGGCCACTATCGAAACCATTGCTGAAAATCTGGTTGATGGCGTACTTTCTCCATTTTTCTTCGGGGCACTGGGAGGACCTGCCCTCTGTATGTCCTATAAGGCGATAAACACCCTGGATTCCATGATTGGCTATAAGACCGGACGATACTTGGAATTCGGAGCCTGGGGAGCAAGGCTGGATGACATCGCTAATTACATACCTGCACGGCTTTCAGTAGCTGTGATCTCCCTGGCCTCTCCTCTGGTTGGAGGGAGCAAGCCATGGTACGTCTGGAAAATTGCGCTCTCCGACGGCCAAAAGCTCCCAAGCCCGAATTCCGGTCTACCCGAAGCAGCTTTTGCAGCAACACTTGGATTACGACTTTCAGGCCCATCCCGATACCATGGAAAGTTGGTCGATCGGCCGATCATACACGCCGATGGCCGTGAACCGGTAATTCAAGACATAGATAGTGCGGTCAGGCTGCTATACATCAGTTCCTTTCTTTTCATCGGCACTGCCCTTTTGTTGGGCATTGTGGCATCCTTCATTCTGTAGGGGCAGACCTGCGTGTCTGCCCAAACAACGGGCGAACACACAGGTTCGCCCCTACAACGGATTTATCGAATTACAGGACATATTGGTTAATCGCACAGGTCACCAGATATATCCTCTGTCTTTATGACCTTTTTGGCGCCGCGATAATTCTTAGGGTCCAGGCCATATTTCTGGAAAAGTTTGTAAAAATCCGCCCGGTAGTAACCTGCAGACTTGGCAGCTCTGCTGACATTCCCTTTTGTAATCCTGAAAAGGTCTTCCAGATATTTCTTGATGAACTCGTCTTTGGCCTGTTTTAGCGGAACCTTTTTTTGGGGCAGACAACTATCGGCCAGGGACGTATTTGCAAACATTGCGCTGGTTATGGTGTGTCCAGTAGAAACGGCAACAAGATATTCAACTACGTTTTTCAACTCACGGACATTACCCGGCCAGCCATATGTTCGGAAACCATCAATAACATCTCCCTCGATTCTTTTGATATCTTTACCCATCTTGGTTTGGTATTTCTTGAAAAAATGTTGCATTAACAGAAGAATGTCTTCCGGCCTCTGCCTCAAAGGAGGAACAATGATTGGAACTACATGAACTCTGTAATACAGGTCCTCTCTGAAACGACCTTCTTCAACCATTTTGCCGAGGTCTCTCTGGGTTGCCACTATCAGTCTCACATCCACCTTGTGCACATGGTCGTTCCCCAGGGGTTTTATTTCTCCGGTCTCTATGACCCTCAGTAGCTTGGCCTGCATGGCCTCGCTCATCTCCCCCACTTCATCCAGAAACAGCGTGCCCTTATGGGCCTGTCTGAAAAAGCCTATCTTACTGCTTACAGCACTTGTATAGGCCCCCTTTACATGGCCAAAAAACTCGTCTTCCAGTAACGTCTCCGGGATGGCTGCACAATTAACAGCCACAAAAGGTCCTTTGTTTCTTGGGCTGTGGAAGTGTATGGCATTAGCCACCAATTCCTTTCCGGTTCCTGATTCACCGTAGATAGTTATGGTACTTTCAATAGGGGCAACCTGGACTATCTGCCCGAATACGGCCCTTATCTGTGGACTGGTGCCAATCATGTCCGCAAACTGGAATTGCTCTCCCACTATACGTTCAAGGTTAGCCACCTTTTTCAACAATTCTCTCTTCTCAATGGCCTTTTCTATTTTCAAGGCCAGGTCCTCATGATTTATAGGCTTTTCGACATAGGAGAAGGCCCCGGCCTTTACAGCCTCAACTGCCTTCTCTATAGTGCCATAGGCAGTAAAAATAATGGTCTGAAGATCAAGATCAATTTCCAAACACTTTTCCATGAGCTCTTGCCCGCTCATGTCGCCCATCCTTTGGTCAGACAGGAGAAGGTCAATTTTTCCCTCCTGATCCTTGAATATCTTGAGGGCATCTAAAGGATTTGATGCTGTGATCACATTTTCGTAACCAAAGAGCTTGAGACGCATCCTTGTCGTTACGAGTATGTCCTCATCATCATCAACGAGAAGGATTCGTGCCCCTAAAGTAGTGTTTTTATCCGCTGGTCTGATATTGGAGGTATTGGTCATTTCCTTTTCTATTTTATTCTCATTTCCTGTTGAGAGAAATATTTGCGTTATGTTAAAGTCCTAAATAATGAAATTATTAAAAAACGGCTTAAGCCTTTTTAACAAGCTTTTTTTTGGCTATTTGATACTTTCGGTCATTATGATACTGCCTTGCGTGGTATCAATCTACAACTTATCAGAGCTGGAAAGTTTTGCGACAAGCGTAGCCAAGCGTGACGTAGAACTATCTAAAACCATAGAACAACTTAAAGCAATACCCCCTTCCATGGAAGCTGAAGGCCGTCGTCTCGTAACTCTATATAAAGAGGACGCCTACCAATCTCTTATGTCCCTGATCCAGGACTTTAAGGACAATTTGATCAGTGTACAAAGCAGTGTACAAAAAGACGGTCCCGAAGAAATTATCCCCATTGTCAATGACATTGAGCTTAACCTGGGTAAACTTAAAAATCTGGCCAAAGATGCCAATGCAGGTTCACCTGAAAGTAGACCGCCTGAAATCACACCTATTGAGGCCCAGCGAGAAGAGAAAGTCAAGACCCTGATCTCCGACATAAGGACAGGGCTGCATGACCTGGAAAAAGGCGTACAGCAGGCAATCAGTCTCAAGTTTTCCACCATTTCGCCCCGTAGCTTGCGTGCAATCAAAATGACTATAATAGTATTGGCTGGAGCCATTGCCTTCTTTGTCATTTTTGCCCCATTATTTTTGTATAAATACATAAAAGAACCAATCGATCACCTTCGTCATGGCACTAAAATCGTTGGTGAGGGCCATTTTGATCAGCCGATTACCATAAAATCTCGTGACGAACTGGGAAAGCTTGCAGAGGCATTTAATAATATGGCAAAAAGGCTCAAGGAACTGGACAAGCTAAAGTCTGATTTCATAGGAATAGCGAGCCACGAATTAAAGACTCCCCTGACTTCCTTGATGGAAGCTTCCAAACTCCTTTCTGAGCCCCAAATAGGTAGCCTAAACGAAGAGCAGCAGAACTTGGTAACTATATTAAATAGAAACATGAGCCGATTTCACGGCCTGATAGATGATCTTCTGCATCTTTCCAAACTCAAGGCAAGGCTTAAAGTTATTAAAAAGCGCCCCCGGGACATCACAAAGATCTTTTCGGATATCATCCAGACACTAGAACCCATGGCCCGGAAAAAAAATCTTGACATAGAGCTTGTACCTGTATCAAAGCTGAAAAAAAATATACCGGTTGATGAAGAACGACTAATTGGCGCTTTTATGAATATTCTGCACAATGCCGTGAAGTTTAGTCCTGAAAATGAAAAAATTAAGATCATCTTGGATCACACCGATAATAATGGTAACAAATGGTTAAAAATTGGTATTATTGACGCCGGACCCGGAGTAGAACAATTTGAAGCAAAAAAAATATTCGATAAATTCTATCAGATTCAAAATATACGGAAAAAAGACGGGTCCGGGCTCGGTCTGGCAATTGCCAGAGAGATTATCCTGGCCCATGGAGGTAAGATTTGGGTAGAAAGTCCACCACCGGAAGGTGTCGCAGTTTCACCAGGAAAAGGGGCTGTTTTCTGGTCTATTTTGCCATATTCTTCTTGACATTGCTCGTTGGGTGTTCAACAGTATTCCACAATGTCCAATGGAGGCAGGCTACTCTACACCTGAGAGACGGCCGGGTCGATAAGGCCGTTTCCAACCTGAAGCCATTGCTCAACGACCCTGGTTATGCATGCAAGGCGGCATTTTATCTGTTTGCCTTTGATGGGGCCAAGGATGAATACATTAGGACCATGCGCTCTGAAACCTGTAAATACGAAATGCCCGGAGAGGCAAAGCTACTGGAAGAATTCCTTCAATTGAAATCAGAGTACAACAAGCAGCAATCCAGTGTTAATAACCTGCGGGAAGAGACACAAAATCTTGAAAAGGAACTGAGCCGCCTCCGCTTCGAGCTTAAAAAGATAGAAGAGATCCGGCGTGAAACAGAAAAATGGCGAATTCAGTAAATTCATACCGCCGGTGGTACCTTCGCAACTCATAGTCACTAAACTCATTTAAAATTAAGCGGTTAGCCTTTAGCGGTTAGCTATTAGTTTAATGATTATCGGTCTAGCTGCCCTGACAAGACAGCTAATCGCTCAATTCAGGTTAAAAATACATCCAGCAGGCTATGCACGATTTTGACTGGGAACTGATGATGTGGTAATGTTTAAATAAGCTGGTGATCAGGCATTTTTTAAAAAAAGCCACCTTGACAGAGCATTTTCTTATTGCTATGTAAAAATATTAATGTACTTTGTGATACAGACCGAAGAGTAATCAATCCGTATGTAAATCAAAACAACCTTAGGGAAGGGGAGGACGATTATGTATTTGAAAACTTTGAAGGCTCTGTTGCTAGGTTTGTGCATTGCAGCAGTAGCAACGATTTCCTGGGCCCCGAATTCTCTGGCAGCAGAGGGGGACCTGGATCAACAGGTGCAGGAACTGATTCAGCAAAACCAAGCACTCACTGATCGACTTAATCAGTTGGAACAGCGGGTTGCCGAACCGAAGGCAGTTGCAGAACCTGCGCATGCCGTGGCAGAATCGGTCTTAGGACACGTAGCAGACACTATCCATATTCATGGTCTGCTTGAGTTTGGTGGTGCATACCGTAGCATTGATTATAACAATAGGGGCCATGAACAGGCCAGTGATCTTGCGATGACTACTGTTGAACTCGGAATTGGTGCAGAGGTCAATGACTGGGTCAGCGCGGAAATAGCTCTGCTTTATGAGGATCCGACCTTTGGAGACAACGGGGATGCCAACTTTGAAGTAGATACAGCCATTATCACCATTGCAAATGAGGAAGAAACACCTGCTTTTCTGATGGCAGGTAAAATGTTTGTGCCTTTTGGCGCACTCCTTGAGCATTTCCCAAATGATCCTCTTATCCATGCACCCCTTGCCCTGCTCATGGGTGAGACAAACGAAAAGGCCCTGTTGATCGGAGCCGAACTGGAAGGTTTCACAGTTTCAGCCTATGTCTTCAACGGTGACGTAGAGGAAGCTAACGGTGAGGGTGACAATGTTATTGAAAGTTATGGTTTTGATGCCAACTATGCCTTTGAGGATGAAACTCAGGACCTAGACATGCTTGTCGGGGCCTCATATATCTCCAACATAGCTGAGTCTGACCACATAGAGGATGAGCTAGGAGGCAACATTGACAGTTATACTCCCGGAGCTGCTCTCTATTTCCATGTTGGCTTGCAGGGCTTTTTCTTTGATGCAGAGTACATGGCGGCCACTGAAGAATTTG
>CBETWD010000148.1:0-5576 GCA_965539945.1 uncultured bacterium | reverse complement strand
TGATAGTGTTTATCAATTTCTTCATATTGCCTCAAAAGGTCTTTACACAAGTCGGCCAAGCTACCTTGTATCTGGTCCAGATGGCATGTCTCAACGCATTCTTTTCTGAACCCAACTTCTATCCTTTTTCCAAAGTCCTTTTCAATATCTTCAAGCTCCTGGATCTTTTTTCCGAGGTTATTCAGAAAGAGCCTGTACATCATGTTGGGCACCAGGACATTGTGCTCAATGTCTGCTACAAGGGTATTGATGAACTTGATGTGCCTTTCACTCTGTACTGAAATCAACTTGTAGTGCAGATTGTATCCTATTCTGTTTGCGTATTTTTCAAAAAACAGCCTGTCGTTCTCTCCAAAACGAGACAGAGGGGAAACTGCGAACAATCCAATAATTTCCTCTGCCTGTGCTAAAGGTTTACTGCTTAACAGCCTCCAGTTACCCCTGATAGGTGATATAAGCGTATCACCTGTTTCATAGGCAGACTCGCTGATCCTGATATCCTTAGGAGGATCCATGCCGCAGACCTTTAGTCCTTTGATGGAATCGCAGGCAATTTGGAGCTTTTTGGTATCCGGATCGACTAAATAAAGGCAGGAATCAAGGCCCATGAACTCCTTGGGGACAAAGACACACACCCTGTAGAAATTCTCCATGGTCTCGAACTCTTGGGCCAGATCGAAAAAGGCCCTAAGTGTCCTTCCCTGGATATAGGTAAAACCGTATTTTTCATAATCCTCCTGCTTCCTGCGTATTCTGGCCAGAATTGTGGCAAGTTCAGGAGGATCTGTGGGACAGTAAATGGTCATGAGAGAATTACTATATATTTTAACAGAATTAACAGAAATTACAAAATGCTTTTATACTGTAGATCATTTGGCATTCTTCACGACAAGTAAATAGTAGTTTGCACTTTTTTGATCTTGTATTTTGGCAGTGAAATTTGAAACTTGAAATTTGAAATTGGGGAAAACACAAAGATGTAAATGGGTTACCTGATTTCGAATTTCGAATTTCTAGTTTCGACATCGGCATTCAATTCAACAATACACGCTTTCTCGAAAAAAGTGTAAATTGCAAAATGAAAGATGCCAAAAATTCTTACCTTAATTCAACATTCAACATTCAACATTTAAAAAGGTCCTCTATGGCAGACACCAGCGATGGTATTGTAAACCTATCAGGTTG
The DNA here is from genome assembly GCA_965539945.1 of uncultured bacterium. Classification (GTDB taxonomy): domain Bacteria; phylum Desulfobacterota; class Dissulfuribacteria; order Dissulfuribacterales; family UBA3076; genus UBA3076. Next base: position 4,391 of record CBETWD010000148.1, on the reverse strand, counting down.
AACTGTGACTTTAAGGCCGAAGTCTTCTGCCGTCCTGGCTGTGATCGGGCCGATACAGGCCACCTTTGCCTGCTCAAGTATCCGGTTGCGTAAATCATCAGGGAGTAACTGGAAAAAGTTCTTAACAGTTGATGAACTGGTGAAGGTCAGAACGTCAATGGTTTCCTGTTCCAGAATTTCCAGGATTTCCGGCTTAAGGTCGGGAGCCAGGGTCCTGTAAGTAGGAACCAGGGTAACCTCTGCCCCAAGCTCTGAAAGCCGGCTGGGGAGAATCTCTCTTGCCTTTTCCGCCCTGGGGATAAGGACGCGCTTTCCTGATATATCTATCTGGCTGAAAGCCTTTATCAGGCCTTCCGCCCTGAAGTTGTCGGGCATGATGTCAGAATTCAAGTGCAGGGCGGAAATTGCCTTGGCAGTACCGGCACCCACAACAGCAATACGTATGTTTCCAAGGGCCCTGAGATCAAAATCCAGCTCGAACAGACGTTCAAAGAAAAAACGTACTGCGTTAGTGCTGCTGAAAATCATCCAGTCAAAGGTAGAGAGTGAGTTAATGGCCTGGTCCAGAGGTTTTAAGTCCTTTGGCAGATGGACTGCTATTGTGGGGCACTCCAAGCAATGTGCGCCTCTCCGTTCCAGCAATCTCACAAGATCACTGGCCTGTTCCCTGGTCCTGGTAACAAGGATTCGTTTACCCAACAGGGGTAGGCTTTCAAACCAGTTTGCCTGGTCACGCAGGGCCACCACCTCTCCCACCACGATAATTGACGGAGGCCCAAGACCTGCTTCTTTTACCTTTTCTGCTATATTTATTAAATTTCCTGTAATTGATGTTTGGAGAGGGGTAGTTCCCCAGCGAATCACTGCCACCGGAGTATCAGGACTGCGTCCGTATTTTATGAGCCGCTCTGCGATATTGGGCAGGTTTTTCATCCCCATAAGAAAGACAAGGGTCCCCACGCCCTTGGCAAGGCCCTCCCAGTCTATATCCGCCTCTTGACTGTCTAATTTGCGGTGGCCTGTGATAAAGGCTACGGAAGCGGTATGTGCCCGGTGGGTCAGGGGTATTCCGGCGTAGGTAGGAACTGCAATACCTGAGGTCACACCGGGCACCACTTCAAAATATATTCCAGCCTTGGCAAGTATCTGGGCCTCTTCGCCCCCTCGGCCAAATATAAAGGGATCCCCTCCCTTCAGGCGGGCTACACACTTTCCTTCCAGGGCCTTTTCCACGATTATCCTGTTGATATCTTCTTGAGTCACTGTGTGTGAGCCCATGCGCTTACCAACATAGATATGTTCTGCATGAGGAGAGGCAAAGGGCAGAAGCCTCGGGCTTGCCAGACGATCATATACAACCACCTCGGCCTCAGCCAAAAGCTCCTTGCCACGAATGGTCAAAAGGCCTGGATCCCCAGGGCCGGCTCCTATTAAATAAACCTTTCCGGATGAAGAATCCGGCTTAATTCGCTCCATAGACTTTCCTTAATATCTCTGCACCCCCGGCAGCCAGGACCTCTTCTCCAAGGATAGTTCCAAGAGCTTCGGGCTGATCAGCAGTTCCTTGTTTTTTCATCCTTATAATGTCTGTCCCCGCTTCGTTACCCACCATGCCTTCAAGCTCAAGTGTCTCTCCCTTGAGTTGGGCAAAGGCACCAATGGGTACCTGACATCCACCTTCAAGCTTGAAAAGAAAGGCCCTTTCGGCCCTCACGCAGATGGATGTTTTTTCATGATGAATCGAGGCGAGAATTCGCTTGACCTCTGTATCCATGCTCCTGAACTCTATGCCAAGGGCCCCCTGGCCTACAGCAGGAAGCATCACTTCAGGTTCCAGAAGCTGGGTAATCCTTTGTCCCAGACCCAGTCTTCTGAGCCCGGCAGCCGCCAGGATAATGGCATCATACTGTCCCTCATCAAGCTTACGAAGCCTTGTGTCGATATTTCCCCTCAGGGAGGCCGTTTCGAGATCAGGCCTCGCATTCTTAAGCTGGGCTATTCTTCGAAGACTGCTCGTGCCCACTCGGGCACCCTTAGGCAATTCTTCCAGCCTGAGCCCGGCCCGGGAAATCAGGGCATCCCGCGGGTCTTCACGATCAGGGAAAATGGTGACTTCAAGCCCTTCCGGGAGTTCGGCAGGGACATCCTTCAAGCTGTGTACGGCGAAATCAGCATCTTTCCTGAGAAGGGCGTCTTCGATTTCTTTTACGAAAAGGCCTTTGCCGCCGACTTGGGCCAGTGGTACATCCAGGATCTTATCCCCTTTGGTGGTGAACTTAATAAGATCTACATTGACGTCAGGCCAGTGTGTCTCAATCTCTTTTTTGACCCAGTTACTCTGTGAAAGGGCCAACAAACTCTTTCTGGTTCCAAGTCGCAACTTTTTTCCGGTTACCACATCAACCCCCACAAGAACTGCAGTCAGAACTTGTGCAACCGTCACATAGGCTGCTTGACTTCTTCCCGGTCCCTACAAACTTGTGACCGGCCTTAAAAGCAAAGGCTGAAACCTTTTTTTGTGCCTCCACAGAGCCACATTTGGGGCACTTGATATCGGTTTTTGACCCAAGGACCAGTTCCTCAAAATCCTCTCCGCAGGCAGTGCACACATACTCAAAAATAGGCATTTAGGAATATCCTCCATAATCAATATGTTCATGGTTCAAGGTTTAAAGGTTCAGCGTTCCAGGTTCAGGGTTAATCTGAAATTCCGGAAGAATTTTTCCGATGCCGCCAATTTCACTCGGCAAGCATTATAAATCTGTCAACCTTTGAACCTTTGAACCTCTGAACTCTGAACCCTAACTACTTTTTTCTTCCAGGCTATCCAGGATACTTGCGGCCAGCAAGGGAAGCATAATCTCGTGATGGCCTATGATGTTGAACCCTTGGCCGCCTTCTAAGTTAGGTCTGTGGACCACGTTGGTCAAGGGCCTGTAGTGACGGATAAAATCGAAATTGGCAGTAGTAAACTCTTTTACAGGACAACCCAGGTTGCGGACAAGTGTTAATGCCTTGAGAAAAACCTCCGGCAAGAGTACTGCAGAACCCACATGGAGTAATACCCCTTGATCAAGCTTGGCCACAAGGCTGCAAAAAAGCCTGAAGTCATGGTGGGATGCCTTGCCCGTAGCGGCACCATCAATACCCGGGTGGATATGAATGATGTCAGTACCTATTGCGACGTGAACAGTCACAGGCACCCCCAATCCGGCCGCACTGGCTAAAAGGCTCTGGCCGTTGTAAGGAAATCCTGCTTCAAGCAGGGCATTTCCTACGGTTTCACCAAGGCCCTTATCATTTTGGGCGGCTTTGCATATGGCCTGATTAAGAAACTCACCTGTTTCCCTGGCTGCCCCGAATTGCCCTTCACCAAGAACTGACGCCACGTCCTCAGAAGTCTTGCCGGCCATGGCTATCTCTGAGTCATGAATGATTCCCGCCCCGTTCAATGCAATTCCTGAAAGAATCCCGCGCTCCATGAGTTCTATCAGTATGGGATTTAATCCCACCTTTATTACATGGGCACCCATGGCGAGCAAGACCTTACGTTCATTACGTACTGCAGTGCAAACCGCCCGGACCACGTCCTTAAAATCCTTTGCAGCCAACTGATTGGGGAGTAGTTCCAGGAAATCCTTTAACTTGAGGCCGGAAGAGACCGGTCGTGCAAAGTCAGAGACTGTAACCTTACTGGGACGATCATAGAGTGAATAGGTCTTGAGGCCGGATAGATCTATGGGTTCAGGATAGCTCATGTCTAATTATACCGGACTAAAAATTTGTCGCTCCACAAGATCGCATAACAGATGCCCAAAAAAAATATGGACCTCCTGAATCCGAGGGGTATCAGATGATGCCGCACATATGACCAAATCAGAACACTGATCCATCTTTCCGCCATTTCCCCCGGTAATACCCACGGTCTTTGCCCCTATTTCCCCGGCAACGGAAAGGGCTTTTAGCACATTGGGTGAATTTCCGCTAGTGCTGATTCCCAGGACCACGTCCATCGGTCCGGCAAGGGCCTGGACCTGCTTGGAAAATATCTGGCTAAAGTCGTAGTCGTTTGATATCGCAGTAAGGATAGATGTATCTGTAGTAAGGGCGATGGCAGGAAGTGGTTTCCTCTCCAGGCGGAAACGGTTTACAAACTCTGCTGCTATATGTTGAGCATCGGCAGCACTTCCCCCGTTTCCAAAGAGGATAATCTTGCCATTGTTTTCAAAGGCCCTGCAAGTCCATTGCGAAAGCTCAATGAGCTTTTGGCCGCACGACTCAAGGCTTTCCCTGTGGGCAGTTATTGCGTCCTTAAGCGCATTTTCAAAAAAAACATTGTAATCCATGGAATTCATTCCAATAAATAAATACCGGAATCCATGATTGTCAAC
>CBETWD010000147.1:0-5591 GCA_965539945.1 uncultured bacterium | reverse complement strand
TCAAGCCTGGATGCCTCGCGCAGTATTATCTGGACATATTTTCCACCTTTGGAAGATGGGTCCAAGGAATCAGATAGTCTTTTGGCAAAACCTCCTACTGCTAGAAGGGGATTACGGATTTCGTGGGCAACCGCCTGTAATGTCTGTTTGATATCTTCCCCCCCCTGTTCCAGTGATGCAAACGAGGGTGGGATAGGTCGCCCTGAAGATACTTCCTCTGTTGATATCTTTTCCGAAATTTTACCCAAGGCCTGATTCGCTTTTTCCATGATTGTCAAAAGATCCTTTTCTTTATTTATTTCCACACTGAGGTTGGCTGCAATTTCTTCAACCTGTTCAAAGGTGGAGATCAGTATGTCATTTATTATATCCTGGGTTAGCCCTGGAAAATTTTCTACTTCATTATAAATTAAATCAAATTCAAAGGATTTCGCAAACATGAGTTTAGAGAGTTCTCCTGCCTGTTCGCATATTTGTATCAGAGTTGCCTGTTCCCTATTTTTTACAGAAGCCTTATCAGTTTGTTGACACACCACAATGTTTTCAGGAAAATTCCAGTGCCTTAGGACGATTTCTCCAATTTGACGATGGTCTACCGAATACTTGTCTCTTTCCCAGGCCAAGAGATCTTCAATTGATTCAAGGTCAAGGCTAACTTCCTCGTTTTTTCCCTTGATGAATATGTCAAAAAAGATAAGAAGTCCGATTTCCATCAGTAGGCCGGAGATAAAGGCCTCCTCTATATTGTTGCTTTTAAGGACATCTGCGAGTGATTTTGAGATAAGGGCACGATATAGTGAAATTGTCCAGAATTTTTCATAATTGAGAGGACCTACCTTACCCATTGGAAAGGTGTCCCTTAATGAAATTGACAGGGCCATAACTCGTAAACGGTTGAATCCGATCCTTACAACTGCCTGATTAAGTGTAGAGACAGAATTTCTTGAGCTGAAGAATGCGCTGTTTGCGAGTTTTAGAAGCCGCGCAGCCAATGGTGGATCCTTGTCAATCAGACTCACCAGATCCATAGACGAAGTTTTTTCATCTGATGCCAGTTCGACCAGCTTCAGGACCACAGGAGATAGGGCAGGAAGTGAGTACCCTGATTCAAGCTGCTTCAGCAGTTTTGATATTTGACTATTGTTCATAGCTGATTATAGAAAGAGCTAAGGAACGTACAATAAATAACTTGAACAAATTAATGTCTTTTTTGCCGTCTTCTTCGTTGCTCGTCGATCACATAACCCGTTATGCTCGCTCCTCGCGCCTTGAATACAACAAAAAACCCTATTAATTTTTGTTCAACTTATTTATCTCCCGTTCCCAATTTCAAAACATCCTTTTTTGACCAATTTTTGTGTCAGACTCAAGGCGCCTTGGATGGCCTCAGAAAAAGATCTCGGAAAACAGTTGGGTGCCATTTCATGTCTCCTTTCGACACATATAATATGGCTGGATTGTACGATATGATGGTAGGACCGGATCTGCTATTTGTCAAAAATTATTCCGTTTTTTCACACTTGGGAACAAGGAGCTATCCGTGTGGGGAAGGAACAGGGAGGCCACGTAATGATCTTTGAATGAGTCCACCTCGGAGAGTTCAAAGCTTGTCATCCTGTGGACCACATCCACCACGTCCTGTCGGATGTGGTTGCTCAACTCACTCATCCTGGCCCCCACCAGGGACCCATTTCCCACATACTTCACCCTTTCCGGAGCCACGTCCGGCAAGAGTCCCACGGTCATGGCGCAGTCCAGATCAACATAGCTGCCGAAGGCCCCGGCCAGGATTACCTGTTCCAGGTCTGTGACCTCCAGCCCCACATTGCCCAACAAGGTCATGATCCCCGCGTAGATCGCCGCCTTGGCACGAATAAAGTTATCAATGTCCGCCTCATTAATGACTATATCTGATTCCCCGCGGATCTCGTCTTTCCACGCAAGCACATACTCATAGCCGCTTCTCCCCCGCCTGATCCTGGGCGTCTTGAGACCCCGGTTAAACTTACCTTGCTGATCGATGATTCCATGCTCAAATAACGTGGCCACAATGATCAGCAGGCCCGATCCGCAGATACCTTTGGGGGACTTGTTGCCGATGGTAATGTTCATGGGCTCAAGGCTCTGAGGATTCAGAGAAAAATCCTCGATTGCGCCGGAAGAGGCACGCATGCCGTGAGTGATCCCTCCGCCCTCGAACGCAGGCCCGGCTGAACAAGCTGCACAGGCCAGCCATTCCCTGTTTCCGATTACGATTTCAGCATTCGTTCCAATATCGATGAGCAGGGTCTGGGCATCTGTCCGGTACATGCCCGAACCCATAATTCCAGCCACGATGTCCCCGCCCACGTAACTGGAAACGGCCGGAAAGACTAGGGCCACTGCATGACGTTCCAAATCCAATCCAAGGTCATCCCCGGCCCGGGCGGGAGGGAAAAAGGTGCTGACAGGGACATAAGGTGAACGCCGGATATTATGGGGCTCTAATCCAAGGAACAGATGTGTCATGGTGGTGTTGCCTGCCAGCGTGATCGAGCTTATCTCATCACGGCTCACCCTAGACGAATCCAGGAGCTTCTCTATAATGTCGTTGATAGTGGAGACGACCAGGGACTGCATCAACCCGAGCCCGCCCGGTCTCTCAGCGTGAATGATACGGGAGATGACATCCTCTCCGTAGCTCATCTGGGCATTATAATCCCCGGCCTCGGCAAGTACCCGGCCGGTATTCAGGTCCAGAAGCTGACCATATACGGTTGTAGTGCCTATATCCACGGCCAATCCGAAATTCCTGTGGGTCCAATTGCCGGCCTGGATATTGACCACGCGTGTCCTGAAACGTCTCCTCACGGAACGCGACAGGGTCACTGTGACACGAAAATCATCCTCCCTGAGTATCCTTCTGAGCCTGCGCAGCACCTGCAGCTCGACAACCATACCACGCTCGTCATATTGATCGGCAAGGCCCTTGATAAGACGGCCGGCGTCTGCGATGCTGTAATTCGGGGAGGGCCGTGAGAGTTCAAGGAATAGCTTGTCCACAGGAGAGGCGAATATTCCCTCTTCCTTTAGTTGCTCAATATCAAAGACATACATCCCGGCCTTGTGCCGGACCGGGACGGCGGTGTCCAGCACTCCGGTATCAAGCACGGACTCTTGCGGGATTCGGATGACAAGATCGCTCTTTATGCCTGACAGACACGCCTGTCTTATGCCTGAGGCATAATCCTGCTCGGTGAGCTTTTCGCTCTTTCCCCCTTCTATAGTGCCGCTTTCAAGCAGGACCCTGCACTTTCCGCACAGGCCGCTTCCGCCGCAGGACGCATTTATATGTACGCCCGCCTTTCTTGCCGCCTGCGATATAGTCTCTCCGTCTTGGACGAGTATGATCCTTCCGCCGGGAAGGAATTGCACTTTGTGCTTAGTCATGTCAGCAAACCCTGAACCTCTAAGCGGTTACAAGCCTTCCAAGCCTTTCTTCTATCTCATCCCTTATCTTGCGCATAATCTCAACCGGCTTGCCGGCAGGGTCGGGCACAGACCACTCCTGATTGGGCACTCCCGGTAAAAGAGGACACATGTCTCCACAGCCCATGGATATGATCAAGTCCGGTCTTCCATGGCGTATTCCTTGTTCGATGGATTTTGGTCTGCAAAAGGCCATATCAATCCCTTTTTCTTCCATGACCTCTACCATGACTGGATTTACCTCTTGTTCGGGACAACTCCCTGCGCTTTCAGCTTCAATCCTGTCTCCAGCGTAATACTGGGCAAAGGCGCTTGCCATCTGGCTGCGGCAGGTATTTCCCAGGCAGACAAAGAGGATCTTTTTTCTGTTGAGAAAGGGTGTCACAAGGTCCCTTGCCTTTTCTCTTGCGTCCGTCAGGGCCGTGGGGTGCTGCCTTATCTCTCCCGGCCCTTCAACCTGTCTATAGGTAAGGCTGCCTTTAAAATGCGCCCCTACTGCATCAAAAAAATATTTGGCCGTGAGACCCACGCCGTCAAAGAGGTTTTTCCCCTTTGTGGCCCCCAGGGCCAAAAGAAAACCATGGCGCCGGTTACTGCCCGGATCGCTCAGCCTGTGGATATATCTTCTTGCCCATAGTACCTGGGATCGATCAATAAGGGCCTTCATCTGGGCTGTAGCGCCATAAAAAAATATAGGTGTAGCCATGACGACAAGGTCTGCGCCGCGAAGCAGAGGATAAATCTGCTGCATATCATCATCAATGGGACAAAAACCCTCCTTTTCGCAGGTGCCGCATTCCTGACAGGGCGTGATACTCATACGTGCCACATCCAGGCGCTTTGTATAGGCACCGAGGCTTTCGGCCTCAGCAAGAAATGTGGAAAGCAGAATACCGGTATTCCCCTTGATGCGCGGACTTCCTTGTAGTCCTAAGACAAACATGAACAAAACTCCTCAGCCTTTTGCAAAATTTCGTCTTTGGTGTGCAAGTTCATTTCATCGCTAACCCGTTAAAATCGTATCATAGGCATTCCGAAGGGTTGCGAGCGGCAGAAAAAGTTCTAATGGGTTGTCAGGTAATGGGATGAAACCGAACTGTTCATAATATTCCTTTGCATCATTGTCTTTAGCATCCACAAAAAATCCAATAATGCCCAAATTTTGAGAAACACTGATGACCCGTTCAATTGCATTAATCATCATACGAGTGCCTAAGCCCTGTTTTTGTCGCTTTCTGGCAACAGCGAGTCTTGCAAGTTTCGCAGCAGGGACCCTTGAAGGATATTTTTTTGCGTATTTACGAGGTAGTTTATCAACAAATATCTCACACGAAGCTAAAGTAAAAAAGCCAAGAATCTCTGTTGGTGTATCACCATCAACAACCACGAATGTTCTTGACATTCCTTTATTGAGATGTTGTTGCGCGATATTTCTAAGATACTGATTAAGTGCTTTGTTTCCGCAATCGAATCCTGATCTATCGTGACCCCGGTTGAGCGTTTCAATGCTCAGCATTATCAAATGAACCCTTATATGCTTTCATTGCGTCCTTAAGCTTTTCGTTGGGAAACGGGGGATTTTCAACTGCGTTAAAAAATGCGTTTGCTGAACGAGTCGTCATTTTTAATAAACGCTCATTTTTTATGACTACCTGTGCTTTTTCAAAAGCTGACTGTACAAGGAACTGGTTAAGCGTCGCACCTGTAAGATCAGCCGCCTGAGCCAGCGTATCGTAAACATGAGCTGGGACTCGCGCGGAAACACGCTGATTTTGCTTAGATATAGGCATGTTGTACTCCTTTCCACGACAAGGATTTAGAACAAGTCTTATATTACACTATGGTGCCAAAATGGCAATCATTGAATTTTTTTAAAGTGCCAAAATGACACAATACCAATAGTATCTTAGTTCTAAATTTCTTGTTTTTTGTGGTAGAATATTTTCAAAATAATTGAGTTTGAAGTGCCTAAAGTTGTGATGCGTGGATAGCAATATGTTGGCTGATATGCTATCATTGCTAGCACCAAACATAAGCGTTCACAGGGCACCGCATCTGCTTTGTTGTCGGGCACTTGAAGTACAGGAAGTACGTCTGCGTACCCTCCGCCTCGCATCTGCAGC
>CBETWD010000146.1:0-5611 GCA_965539945.1 uncultured bacterium | reverse complement strand
ATACGACCCAGGTCCCAGCTTGCCCACATGCTCGCCGGCTGATCTGCGGCGATTAAGTCCCACAAGCTCAGCCGTAAGGCGTTCAATTTTGCTATTATTTTGCATTTGCAATGTTAGCGTTTTCTGCTATCATTACTTTTATGAACAGCAAGCATAGAAAAACGCTAAAGACAATCTTTACCGATCCCGTTAATGGAAATATTGAATGGCGCAAGATAGAGGCGTTGTTTCTGGCCTTGGGTGCGATCCGTACTGAAAGGGCGGACTCCGCTGTAAGTTTTGTTTTGAATAATATACGAGTGGATTTCCATCGCCCACACCCTGACAAAGAGTCGTTGCGGTATCGCATGAAAGATGCTCGTAAATTTCTGGAACAGGCAGGTATAACATCATGAATAAAATGAAATATAAGGGCTATGTTGCCCACATTGAGTATGACGAGGAAGATCGCATTTTTGTCGGTCATCTGGCTGGTATTAAAGATATTGTTGGCTTTCATGGCACCACGGTTAATAAACTGGAAAGTGCATTTCATGAATCCGTCAATAACTACGTTGCAATCAGTGAAGAAACAGGCAGACTTGCACAAAAACCTTATTCTGGCAAGCTGATGCTGCGGGTTTCGTCAGATATTCATGCTGCCGTTGCCACTGCTGCCAAAGTGCATGGAAAGAGCATTAATCAGTGGGCTTCTGAGGTTTTGGATAAAGCTACTCATATTTAGTGATAATGTCATTTGGGACTTATCGGGATAGGGAGGAGCTTCACAGCTCCCCCCTCCCACACCACGCAGCGTACGTTGTAACTTGAAGTCGCTGATTATATTGCTGATCTTAGAATCAGCCTACTGTATCGCCAGTAGTTTTCTACCTCGGCATGCATTGCTGGTAACGGCTTTGTGTGAAGCCTGGGGGACAATGAAGCCATCAGCCTCTGGCTGGGAGAGAACCCCGTGAGGGGAGCTTGACTCTGAGAGGATTCAAGTGAATGTATCGCTCAAGTCTCTTGAAAATAAGAATCCTCGTCACTGGACAACCGCTCTTCAACGACATATGAATAAGGGGTAAAAAATGAAAGAAATTCTGCTTATCATTGCTTTTGTAGGTGGATGGTATCTGTTGCAAACCTACATCCTGCCCAAATTTGGAATCTCCACCTGAATGCGCGATTCCTGTCAGGTGACAGGAAAAAAGGACGAAGGCACGCAAACTGAAAAACGAAACGAAGAAGGATGAAGGCTGGGCTGATAGGCTGAGTCGAGTAAACCGGTTTAAAGACGCATTTCCCTGCATGCTTCAGACACGAAAGCCCATCGCAGATGCGATCATAAGCGCTCCCATGCCAATGAGCAGGAACAGTATGATCCGGATATATGATTCCGTGGTTGTCCTGGAATAGATGCGCAAGCCTAACCACACCCCGCTTATGACCGGTATGGCGCTGACTGCCAGGTATCGCAATACCATGCCGTTGGTCAGGCCGGAAAACCAGTGTGCACCGGCAATGAGAATTCCGGCTATAAGAAAGAGGCCGGAGAGGGTGGCCTTGATGCTGTCCTTGGACCATCCGGCAAGCATGGTGTAGATAATCACCGGTGGCCCGCCGGCACTGAAGGCGCTGCCTATGACTCCCGTGGCAAACCCGGCGGCATATGGGCCGAAGGATGGCATCTTTATGGCCCTTGGCTTGAATTTTAGGCTGAATGAGGCGTAGCCTACAAGCAGTATGCCCAGAAGGATTTTTATCCAGGTGTTGTCTGCCCTTTTCAGGAAATATACACCTGCTATGATTCCTGGCAGGCAGCCCAGCAGCAGGGGGGAAATTTTTCTCCAGTCCAGATGCCGTTTGAGCTGGAGACACAGATAGATGGTGATGATGAGACCGTTAAGGATGCTTAATGGGACTGCGGTCCTGGCATCCAGGAACAATAAAAAAAGGGGCATGGCCACCAGAGCCGAGCCGAAGCCGGTAAGGCCCTGCACCAGTCCTGCAAGAAAGGAGATAGCGGCAATTGCGGGGTAGAGGTCTATCATCTGAAAGATCAAAAGATTGTAGTGGCGTCTCAGCACTTATAATTCAGAGACATGATCCCTGCCAGAGGTACCTCCCGGCATTCAGACCTGCGGTGTTCAAGGTATTTCCCATAACACACAGGGATCTGGGGGACCGAACGGAGTTATCTTAATAATTTAACATCATTCTCTTTTGCAAATTTTTTACCTCGCTTGATGGCCTTCGAGACTGAAGGCCGGGATATACCGAAATACCGGGCCAATTCCTTTCAAAACACCTTCCCAGCCACCTGCGCTTCGTCTCAGACCACCACCGGTCGAATCTTCACGTCTCCCCATATTGAAATCATCTTCAATGAACTCCCGGTACCGCCTCACAGCTTCCCGCTTCCTTTGATAGCCGGTAATACTGAGCCAGACTCGGACCAGCTCATGCCATCGTATTTTTGCCTGTGGGATACAACAAGGTCGTTCATCTTTTTCTCAGTGCAGATAGCCGCTTGTTCCCGCTGTCCGGTTGAGCATCTGGTTGGACGTTCAAGGTGCTGGTTCCTTTGGAAGCTGTGCACCATACCAGACCGCAACGATCCAGACTAAATCTCCCTTGATTCTGTAAAAAAAACGGTATGGCGATATGATAACTTCCCGGTAGGCAAGTTCCGGAAACTCCGGTATGACTCTTCCGGATTCCGGGAAATCCTCGAGCCTTCGAAGGACTGTTTCGGTTCGATTGCGGAAAAGGACTGCTGCTGAAGGCTTATCCCGCCGAATGTAGGCGAGGGCGGATAGAAACTGAGCTCTGGCAGATGGAGTAAATCGAACCTTCACGATGGTTCCTGGTCAAGGAGTGCGTCGGCCTCAGCAAGGACATTATTCAAATTATAACCCTCGCCTATTTCTATCTCCCTATCTCCTTTTGCTAAAAGTCGCAGGAGTTCTTTGTCATGCTCGGATTGCTTATAAGCCTCTACACTGATCATAACGGCTGCTGCCCGTCCCCGTTGCGTAATAATGAGGGGTTCCTTGGAATCTTGAAGATGTTTCATAATCTTGGCAGCATCCTTCCTAAAATCACTCACCGGAATTATATCCAATAATTTTCCCATAACGCATCTCCTATTGTACATCTAAACGTACCACTAAATGTAATTTAAAGCAAGGGAATAGCATGCATTTGATTGAGTCGATCCTGCGTTATTAATGGGGATTGGAGTGCCTGCTTGTTTTAAAGAAGTTTTTACCATTCCAAATACTTCCGCAGTTTCATTGACATGTTCCGGAAGTATCCGAATGGGGTACACTTCAGTATTGCAAAACGCCTAAATCAGCCGACGTTTTCAGCGATCGGCTGCATTTTCTTAAGCTGTTTTCCGCGTCGCTTGTCTCTTACATACATTTGAGCATTATCAATCATCTTCGTTTCGAAAATATCTACGGCTTTGATTAAATCCCCAAGTTTTTTGTAGCCGTAGTTGCGTGCATCAACAGATGCTTGGTTTGATATTATTGATCCAATGCGGCCTAGGTATGCCCACCCGTCATCATCCTGCTCAGCGTCAATGGCATTACGTATAAGGTTCATTAATTTCGTATCTGACTTAAGCTCTTGGCCGTTTTTCTTTTTGGATAGTGAGGGTTTTTCTTGATCACATCTATCTTCATCAAGATACAAAAATCTTGAGCAAGCGTTCACAAAAGGACTAGGGGCTTTCCTTTCACCGAATCCATAGACAGGTTTTCCTTCAGCCAAAATTCTCATAACGAGAGGAGTAAAATCACTATCGGACGAGACTATGCAGAAGGCATCAATATTTTTTGTATACAGAATATCCATCGCATCAATGGTCATAGCCATATCGGTTGCATTTTTTCCTTTTGTAAGATCAAACTGTTGAATTGGCTGTATGGCATATTCATGAAGATTATCTTCCCAGCCTTTTATAGTAGGACTCTTCCAGTTCCCATATGCCTTTCTTATACTGACAGCACCATATTTCGCCAATTCCGATATTATTCTTTCTATCTTCTTTGCTGGTGCATTATCAGCATCAATGAACATTGCAATTTTTTGATTAGAATCTGACACAATCTCTCCTTGAAGCTTAACAAGTGATTTATAGTTTTCGGAAATTGGGGACATCATTGACTAGCTTGATTTACTCTTTCGTTCTCCTTGTAATTGCCTTGAAATGGCAGACATAGAAACTCCGAGCTGTCGGGCTACCTCTACCAAGGGGATTCCACAATAATCCTGTACCAATTGATACGCTATCTGCAGCCTGACCTGTCCCGGCATACCACCTCCTGCCAATCAGCTATTTGCTCATACCATTATCACATTTATTCAATCTAGCCTGCCCCGTTAACTGGAAAAGCTGGTCTTTTTTTGAACTCTTTGTCGCCAAGAAATATATAGCAGGATATTGGCTGCAAAATTCTTTGAGCAAATAGGTCTTACCGACCCTTCGCCTACCCCACAATATTACAAGTTGGGCGCTTTTTTCACCAAATTTCCTATTTGTTTTTCATTCGATGTTGGACGTTCGATGTTCGACGTTCATCTTTTAATGTAACCTGTGAACGTTTACAAAACAACTCAGCGCTTATGAGGTCTGCCCCGATGGGGCTTGGGATTGAGGGAATAAAGAACTTTAAGTTCATTCAGAAACAGCAATTCCAGAGCGGGCAATTCGGGGACTTAAACCTAGTTGTCAATAACGTCGCGCAATTTGCGGGATTTTATCAGGCATTCATCTGACCAATCCACTTAACCCATTTCAGTTTTTTCCTCACGGCGTTATACAGCCTCTTATCCCCCGTAACAAAATCGAAATTACTCTTTTCAGCAACAGCCAGATATGATGCGTCATAAACCGATCTGTTGAAAGAGTGAGCCGGAGATATAATATCTGGATAATCTATGAAAGGATTCAGAAAGTTGATTTCCAGATCCAGAAAGGCATTAAAGGCGTTTTGGGTTACCTCCTCGTTAACCCGGCCCCTTCTCTCTGCCACGAGAAGGGCGTTTAAAATTTCATAAGGCAGAATGGTCGGTGCACAAAGAGCTATTTCTCCGCTCACATGCCTGTGCAAAATATTCAGTGCTTTTGGCGCAAACTCTTCGTCCGGCAGATACCATTTTAAGATCACGCTTGCATCGATTACCAATTCTTTCATGCCTTTTCTTCCAGTATCCTTCTTGAAGTTTCATAGATTTCTTTTGCAGTAATTTCAGACTGATGATAGATGGCCCGGGTCTCCTGAATCGTTCTCAAGGCTTCTCTTTTTCTGTTTTTTTTATATTCCTGATAGGGGATAATAACTGACACAGGATTTCCCCGGCGGGTGATAATAATCTCCTGTTTTTTTTCTTCTGAGGCCTTAATGATTTTACTAAAATTCTTTTTACCTTCTGCAATGGAATAATTTAAGGTATTCATAATTTACCTCGAACCATTTAAACTAGTCTTATAAAATGTCTACTATCTTTGGATAAATTAACTGACCAATTAGGTCACGTCAACAATTAAAACTGCCGGATATCGTCAAATAGTTGAGTGGGAAAAGCTCTATATATCAAGATGTTGGCATCCTTCATT
>CBETWD010000145.1:0-5633 GCA_965539945.1 uncultured bacterium | reverse complement strand
ATGATATCATATCAATAGTCCCCTTGGCAAAGCTTAAAAGAATAGTCTCTCTGCGTTCTCGGCGGTGGACGGTTACTCACGATATATACCTGTTCAGGGGGGCATTGTGCTAACGTTGCATATTTATCGGATCACAGTAATGTGCCTTGGTCAATAAGTTTATGGAGGATTAAAATATATGTCTTTAGATGAAATTAAGATTAGCCGAGCTATTTTAAGCCGTTTTATGACCAAGTTCTCTGACTGTCTTGAACTGGATGTTGCAATTGTCGGTGCTGGTCCATCAGGCCTTATGGCAGCCCTGCGTCTTGCCCAAAAGGGCCATAAGGTAGCTGTCTTTGAGAGGAAACTCAGTATTGGCGGAGGAATGTGGGGCGGCGGCATGATGTTCAACGAGATAGTAGTTCAAGAGCAAGGGGCTGTTATACTTAGAGACCTCGGCATCTCTGTAGAGGATGCAGGAGACGGATATTACACAGCCGACTCTGTAGAGTGCACTTCAACACTAACCAGTCTTGCCTGTAAAGCCGGTGCCAGGATTTTCAATCTTATGACCGTAGAGGACGTGATGGTCCGGGAGAACAGGGTCACCGGTCTGGTGATCAATTGGACTGCCGTGGATATTGCGGGATTCCATGTGGATCCCTTGGCTGTCAGGGCCGGATATGTTGTAGAGAGTACCGGCCATGACACAGAGGTTCTCAGGGTCGTGCGGAAAAAAACAGGAGAAAGGCTTCTCACAGATACAGGGGAAATAATGGGAGAGCGGTCCATGTGGGCAGAGGTCGCCGAGAATACTACGTTGGAGAATACCAAGGAGGCCTTCCCTGGCGTCTTTGTCGCCGGCATGGCAGCTAACGCCACCTTTGGGTCGTTTCGCATGGGGCCTATTTTCGGGGGCATGTTATTGTCCGGTGAACGAGTGGCTGAATTGATAGATAAGAGGCTCAGCTGATTGAGTTTGAAGTGTCTAAGTAGTGAAATTTGAAATTGGGAAAAACACAAAGATGTAGAGGCATTACCTAATTTCTAATTTCCAGTTTCCAGTTTCGACCTCGGCATTCAATTCGATAACGTACGCTTTTTCGAAAAAACCTTACGTCATTTATGTCAAAACTCTTATCAAAAGCCAATAAATACAGCCGCAGAAAGAGGTCCCACAAAAAGAGGTCCTTTGCATCTGCACAGCCGGCCCAACGCTTACCCGCTGAGCAACCCAGCCTATTTGGGGACCCGGGAAACCATCCAAGGATAATTTCCCGTCCTGAACACTGTGTCAGCCGGAAAGATATAGACAGGGAGGCATTGAAGGTCCTTTACTGTCTGAAGGACAATGGTTACATAGCCTATCTGGTTGGCGGGAGTGTGAGGGACTTGCTCCTTGGCAGGCGCCCAAAGGATTTTGATATTGGAACTAACGCCAAGCCTGAAGAGCTGAAAAAACTCTTTCATCACAGCCGGATCATAGGCCGGCGTTTCAGGCTGGTTCATGTGTATTTCCGAGGTGGGAAAATAATTGAGGTGTCAACCTTCAGGTGCCGGAGTGATCACGATGACCGGGAAGCTGCGAGAGAGGGGATTGGGGATACCCATATCTTTGGTTCTCCCCAGGAGGATGCCTTTCGCAGAGACCTCACCATCAATGGACTTTTCTACAATATCGCAGACTTCAGTATAATTGATTACGTAGGGGGCATGGCAGACCTTAAACAGGGGATTGTCAGGTTCATAGGTAATGATCCGGAACACAGATGCCTGAAGGACCCTGTGAGGATGATGCGTGCTGTAAGACACGCGGCCAGGACGGGTTTTACAATAGAGACCGATACCTGGGAGAGCCTGCTCAGGCACAGCGATAAGCTTCGTCTATGTGCAATTTCGAGGGTAAGGGACGAGTGGTTCAAGGATTTACGTTTCGGATACAGCAGGCCATGGGCTGAGCTCATGCTTAAGAGTGGGCTGTTTGCCTCGGTCTTTTCCGGTTATGTTTCAGCCCTTGAGAGCAATGACAAGGGTCTGGTTCGAAAGCTGCTTTTCGGGCTTCTGGGGCATCTTGATCGTATGGTAAATGATGGTGTTGAAGTCAGTGAGGCCATTATGCTGGCCCTCTTCGTGTACCCTCGGCTATATGTAACGCCAGAGTGGAAAGCTCTCGAGGTTGAGCGTCTGAAGTGGCCTACTTATGAAGTGAGGTCCATGTTGGGCGAGATTCTCTATCCGTATGATTTCAGGAGATCTGTAAGAGACATGGCAGCTCAGATCCTGGCCAGCCAGTGGAATATCTCTATATGTCTTGCAAGGGGTAAGTGGCCCAAGCGTGTTTGGAACAAGGCCACGTTCCGGGAGTCCATCATGTTTTATGATTTAGTACAGGAGGTCTTGGGGCAACCGGTTGTTGGTCCTGATCCACATCTCCGTCCAGGACCAAAGCCTTTAAAGAAATCCCGCAGAAGGAAGCGGCGTCCTCAACCTACCAAGCGTTTAATATCAGAATCTGAGGAGATCCACGTATGAAGCTGCGTCAAAATGCCAAAGAGCTGGTCTTGATAGAAGTAGATGGGCTTGGACTGATATTAGGAGAGATCAGATACAACCGTCAGACCGAGACTGTTCTCTTCGCTCTGGAAAAGGCGGCTTTTTTTGATCTCTACTTCCCGTGTACCGTGTTATATGATCAGAATCGTGGTCCTGTTGTCCATCCCCACGTTCTCACAACCATGACTGTCTCCTCTATCCGGGTACAGCGGAGCAGGGTATCCTTTTTTGTCCTGGAGTCAGACATTAACCCTAAGCTGATTCAGCAGTATCATGATCTGCTGGAGGCTGTATTACTCAAGCAAGGTGTTACCTCACCCAAGAAAGCCACTAAGGATAAGGGGCCGGACCAACCTAAGCCGCCCGGTGGCTCGAAAGTCATTACCCTCAGCGACCGCAAGGAGAAACAATAGGGCCGATGCTTGTTTTTCCGGATATTGATCCGGTAATAATCCGTATCGGTCCAATAGGTATTCACTGGTACGGCCTTATGTACCTGCTCAGTTTCGGGGCTGCTTACCTGTTGGTGCGAAAGCAGATTCTTGAAGAAAGTCAAAATGCCCTTTCCGACTCCAAATATCATGGGCCTTCTGCTGCATCTCAATTGAGTCAACTGGAAGGGATTTTATTCTCTCTGGTTTTAGGGATTATTTTGGGAGGCAGGTTGGGCTATGTACTATTTTATAACTTTTCCTACTTTCTTGAATATCCTTTAGAGATATTTGCTGTCTGGCACGGAGGTATGTCCTTTCATGGAGGAATGGCAGGAGTTATTCTTTCCGGATGGATATATTGTAACAAGCATGATTTGGATTTCTGGAAGTGGTCTGATCGCTTTGTGGTTACGGCGCCGGTAGGCCTCGGCTTGGGACGTATAGGGAATTTTATTAACGGAGAGCTGTTCGGCCGCCCTGCGGACGTGCCATGGGCCATGGTCTTTCCCCAAGGAGGGCAGGTGCCCCGGCATCCGTCTCAGCTTTACGAGGCCCTGCTTGAGGGGCTTTTCCTCTTTCTTGTCCTGTGGTCTCTCCGTCGTAAAGCTTGGCCATATGGAAGGAAACTGGCCCTTTTCCTGGTCCTCTATGCCATATGTCGTATAGTTGTTGAATTTTTTCGAGAACCGGATCCACAGATGGGCTATGTCTTTTTGAGCTGGGTAACCATGGGGCAGTTGTTGAGCCTGGTGTTTCTCGCGCTTGGGATAATCCTCTGGTGGGCACGAGGGAAGAGCGCATAAGCGCTAAGTTATTTTTGTACCGGATGGATTGTGGAAGGTTTACTGAAAAAAAATGAACATCGAACATCGAACGTCCAACATCGAATGTTGAATGGGAAAAGATGAAGAAACAGAAATAGCCGTTGAATGTTCGGTATTGGATATTCGTTTTTCATTCGATGTTCGACGTTCATCTTTTAATATAACCTGTGAACGTTTACAAAACAACTTAGCGCTTATGGTGGGGCATCAGGGTATAGGCCAGTTCTCACAGCGGCCCAGAGCCAGTTCCAGGTTATACGCAACGGTGAGGAGCTTTGTTTCCTCAAAGTGTCCTGCCATTAGTTGAAGTCCTATGGGGAGCCCGCTGCTATTTAAGCCGCAGGGCACGGAAATTCCGGGGATGCCTGCCAGATTTACCGGAATTGTAAAAATATCAGATAGATACATCTGAAGCGGGTCGTCTGCTTTCTCTCCAAGCCTGAACGCTGTAGTCGGTGCAACAGGGGCGGCAATCACATCACATTTTTCAAATGCCTTTTTAAAGTCCCGGGTGATAAGAGTCCGGATCTGGGAGGCCTTTTTATAATATGCATCGTAGTATCCGGCTGAAAGGGAATAGGTCCCTATCATTATCCTCCTTTTGACCTCCGGGCCGAAACCCAGGGATCTGGTCTTTTTATACATATCCATGAGGTTTTTATAGTCCGGGGCACGTAATCCGTATTTTACTCCATCGTAACGTGAGAGATTGGAAGAGGCCTCGGCAGGGGCGATAATGTAGTATGTGGCAACAGCATACTCTGTGTGAGGAAGGCTTACCTCCACCACTTCGGCTCCCTGGGATTCCAGGGCGGAAACGGCATGCTTAACGGATTTTTCCACCTCCGGGTCAAGGCCTGGAATAAAATATTCCTTGGGAATTCCTAAAGTATAATTCTTAAGACCCGGCATCAGTGAGCCGGTGTAGTCAGGTACGTCTCTGGGTACAGAGGTGGAGTCCCTGGTATCATGGCCGGATATGGCGTTCAACAGCAGGGCGCAATCAGTAACGTCCCTTGAAATGGGTCCTATCTGGTCAAGTGAGGAGGCAAAGGCCACAAGACCGAACCTCGATACCGTGCCGTATGTAGGTTTCAGACCTACAACACCACAGTATGAGGCCGGCTGGCGTATCGATCCGCCTGTATCCGAGCCCAATGAACCTGCACAGGCCCTGGCTGCAACAGATGCTGCTGAACCACCGCTTGATCCACCAGGGATTCGTTCAAGGTCCCAGGGATTGTGAGTGGGATGATAGGCAGAGTTCTCCGTGGATGATCCCATGGCAAACTCATCCATGTTTAATTTGCCCAGCATTACCGCCCCATGGGCCTCGAGTTTTTCCATTACTGTAGCATTATAAGGTGGTACAAAGTTTTCAAGTATTTTAGATCCACAGGTGGTCCTAACCCCTCCGGTACAGATAACATCCTTAATGCCCATAGGAATTCCCGTAAGAGGAGTAACGTCGTCTGCTTTTTTAAGGCGTTTGTCCGCCTCTTCTGCCTGTGTCAAGGCCTTGTCTGCGGTTACTGTCAGATAGGCCCTGATTTTTGGATCAACTTCACCTATCCTGTCCAGATAGGCCCTTGTGACCTCAACTGCTGAAACCTCTCTTTTACTGAAGAGGTCGTGGAGCTCATGTATGCTTAGATCGATCAGACTTGGCATCTTGTATTTCCTTAATCAGATAATTGCACTGCAAAAACCATAAAACATGATTCCGCTCAAAAAGCCCGAGATGCATCCCTTTATAGGCAATGTTGAATTGTGAATGTTGAATGCTGAATTGTGGAAGGAGATTTAAAAAACATATAACTTTTACCTTAATTCAACATTC
>CBETWD010000144.1:0-5651 GCA_965539945.1 uncultured bacterium | reverse complement strand
TACTGTTTGAATCGAAGTTATCAGGGCTTCAGCCATCTTGAGGTCTTCCTGAGTGGTAATCTTGAAGTTGCTGGGGCTGCCTTCCACCACGCCCACGGCAACTCCTGAGACCTCCAGGAGGCCTGCTTCGTCAGTAGCCTTTATACCCTTTACTTCTGCCAGCTTATAAGCTGATCGCAGATATTCCTTTCTGCAGACCTGGGGCGTTTGGGCCAGATAGAGACGGCTCCGGTCCTGGCTCCTGATAATCAATCCGTCTTCATCAACCACTTTTACCGTATCCTGAACAGGAACGGCAAGGATGGCAGCTCCTACCTCCCGGGCCATGAAACACACAGCCTCTATCTGTGCTGGGGTCACAAGGGGCCTTGCGGCATCGTGTACCGCTACCCACTCAATTCCAGGATCTACCGCATCCAACCCTGACTTTACGGATTCCTGTCTGGTTGACCCTCCCGGCACCACCTTGACCCGGACCCTGTAGACCCATTTCTCTGTTATTTCAATAGCAGGACCCTCGTCTGAAGACGGCGCCACTACTATCAGTTCGTTTATAAGGCTTGATCTGTAAAATGCCTCAAGGCTCCAGGCAAGAACAGGACGTCCACCCAGGGCAAAAAACTGTTTTGGAATACTTGCACCAAAACGAATACCAGCACCGGCTGCCACAATAATCGCTGAGATTTTCATAGTATACTTTATTTTCGACTTTTGAATCTATTTGCGTTTATTTGCGTCCATTCGCGGCTTAAATTTTCTTTAAGGAAACATCTTTCCGGGATTCAGGATATTCCTGGGATCAAATACCTTTTTTATACCCCTCATGATCTCAAGGCCCCTCTTATCTATCTCCATTTGAATAAAAGGCCTTTTTGTAAGACCAATGCCATGCTCACCTGAAATAGTCCCTCCAAGTGCCAAGGTTGCCTCCATGACCTCCATTACAGCGGCCTCTCCCCTGAGCTTTTCTTCCCTGTCACTCAGGTCAAGCAAAAGATTTACATGAAGATTTCCATCACCTGCGTGGCCAAAGCTGAGGATTGTGACCCGGTTTTTCCTGCCTATTTTTTCCAGTTCACTTATCATTTCCGGCAGGCAGCTCCTTGGAACGCATATATCTTCATTAATTTTGTCAGGGAATCCAAGGGTCCTGATAGAAGGGGCCAGGTCCTGTCTGGCAGACCAGAAGGCCTTTGCTTGATCCTTGGACTTTGCCACATGTATGTCAGTTGCCCCGCAGTTCTTACAGGAGTTCTTCACTGCCTCAAGTTGCCTCGGAATAGATTCCCGGACACCATCCACTTCAATAAGCAGCATGGCATCGGCCCTTTCAGGTATTGCAACCGGAAGCTGCTCTGATATCAATTCAATACTCATCTTATCAAGGAATTCCGCACATCTGGGCAGAATCCTTGATTCGAAAAGGCTTACCACTGTATTTGAGGCTGATTTTGCATCCGGGAAAAACGCGATAAGCGTGCCCACTGCTTCCGGGCCGGGTATAAGCTTCAGGGTGATCCCGGTCACGACACCCAGCATACCCTCAGAGCCTACCATCAGTCTGGTAAGATCGTATCCCACCACTCCTTTTGCCGTCCGGGTGCCTGTGTTGATCACACTCCCGTCGGCAAGCACCAACTCAAGGGCCATTACATAGTCCCTGGTAACACCATATTTTACCGCCCTTGGTCCTCCGGCACCAGTGGCCACGTTTCCTCCAATAGTGCAAAAACGCATACTCGCAGGGTCCGGGGGATAAAACAGCCCGTATCGTGATACTTCTTCCTGCAATTCCCCTGTAACGACTCCGGGTTCTACCATGGCAGTGAGGTCCCCGGGGTTGATGGATATTATCCGGTCCATCCTGGTAAGACAGAGCGCAAGTCCCCCGTTAATCGGGACGGATGCCCCTGTAGTACCTGTACCGGCACCCCTGGGGAATACTGACAAGCCTTCTTGATTTGCAAGGGAAAGTACATGGGAGACTTCTTCAGTAGATCCTGGAAGGACTGAGGCCTCCGGCAGGGAGCTAATGCTGCTGGCATCATAGGAGTAGCATTTCAAGTCAGCCGGATCTGTGGAAAAATTCTCAGGCCCCACAATCTCCAAAATCTGTCGAACCAGAGTCTTTTTCATTATTGAAGAGGTTCAGGGTTCAAAAGTTCAGGGTTTAGGGTTCAGAATTCACCGAATACATGAACTGTTGATTAGTAAGTTTTGAATAAAGAAGGCATAAGAATAAAATAATAGAGAATGATAAATCAACAATTGAACCCTGAACCCATAAACGGTTACAGACTTTCAGTTCTGCCACTGCTGTTTTTCCAGTTGTTTGATCAGAAATTCTACCTGGTGCCTGAGCTTACCGGGCTCATCCATCTGTTGCTTTATACGGTTAACAGAGTGCAGCACAGTGGCGTGATCACGGCTGAATTCTCTCCCGATTGCCTCAAGAGAAGAGTCGGTATAGCGGCGGGCAAGATACATGCCCACTTGTCTCGGCCGTGCGATAGATCTCTTTCTGGATTTTGAGCAGATCTCATCCCTGCTCAACTGGAAATGACGGCAGATCATTTTCCTTATATCCACGACAGTAATTGCCTCAGGTTCTCCGATCAGGTCTTTAATTACTTCTCGAGCCAGATCCATATCAACAGGCTGTCTGAGTAACGAGGACTTGGTCACAAGGCCAATCACCGCCCCTTCGATCCGCCTGATGTCGCCCTTCAGGTGCTGTGCAAGAAAATCAATAATCTCTTCTTTAAGACATATTCCATGATTCTTTGCCTTACGTTTAATAATTTTTTTCCTGGTAGACAGATCCGGTGGATTTATGGGGGTGATAAGCCCACTGGCCAGTCTTGATCGCAGCTGATCGTTTACACTGTGTATCTGCCTAGGGAGTTGACTTCCGGTAAAAATTATTGTCTTTCCCACGTCCATAAGGGGATCAAGGGCCAGAGCCAGTTCTGCCTGGGTCCTTTCTCTTCCCGCAAAAGATTGGACCTCTTCAAGGAGCAGAACATCACAATCCTTTTGATAGCGGCTCACAAAGGCTTCCATTTGCCCGTTTTTTATTGATCTTACGACTTGGGTGGTAAAATCATTGGCAGTAAGATAGCGAAGTCTTGTATCCGGTGTCTCTTCGAGTATTTTTTGCCCTACTGCCTGGGTAAGATGGCTTTTCCCGAGTCCTGCCTCAGAGTGCAGGTAAATTACATTGTTGTGATTACCCCCTCCGTTAGCTGTAGCCCAACAGGCTGAAAATGCAAAGCGATTGCTGTCCCCAACCACAAACTCATTAAAGGTAAAGCGTTCACAGAACCTGGGCCTCGGCACCTCACTTGGAGCGAAGTTAGGAAGGTGTAGCTGATTCCGTGCAGCCTCTTTTGCGATTTCGGCAGGAGAAAGCCTTATTTTCCAGGCATGTCCCTCTTGAATAAGTGCCTCCTTCAGCATGGGCAAGTAGTGTTCCTGGACCCAGGAAACAAAAAACTGATTGGGGCAGTGGATAATAATAGTGTCACCATCTGTCCCACCATAGGTCAGAGGGGCAATCCACACCCGGTAGCTGCCTTCAGGTATCTTGGAGCGAAGAATTTCTTTTAGACCTTGCCAGACATTTTCCATTTCTGATGACCTAACGCAATTACGACCTTTAATTTCTTTTCGGAAGTTTATCGGCCTAACTACAGACTAATTTTTAACAAAAGACTAATATGATTTCACCCAATCAGCACAAAAATGGGTACAACCTACTGCAACTCTTGATCAATTTGTTTGAAAGGACTTTTTTATTTTAAGGTGTTTACATTAGCCGCCTTCGGCGGGACTTCTCTGACAGGATGAACAATATTTACATGATTTTCATTTATCCTGATTATCCTGTTGATTCTGTCAAAAAAATGAAAAATTCTATACTATGAACATATGAACATGGGTTTTTGACAAATATCGTAATTCTGGTCTAGTTCATAATGAAGCTATATCCTGCTGTCAAAGTGGAGAAAGGGAGATTTTTCTTAAGTCAGCACATGAGTTATCAACAGGGGGCTATCTTGTGGATTTTTTGTTGCTTTTTTTGACGATTTGCGTAACTTACGGAGAAGATAAGGTTTTTTATTTTCCATAAAAATTCGTATAATTCTCGTAAGTTCTACTGTTAAACACGGTTTTTCAACAACTTTTTCAAACAACCGGAACTTACTAATTCTTCAATTTTCAGCCAATTTTCAGAATCTTCTATCTATAAACTTTTTTTATAAATGAAGCTGTTCTTGTAATACCTTTCTTGTTTTGGCATAGTGGTAAAATGGAACTACTTGACAGGGAAAGGTGCCTGGCTCTCTTGCAAGAGTATCAAGTACCCGAACACATAGTATCCCACAGTCTCAGAGTGGCCCAGGTGGGGATGTTTATTTCAGCCCATCTCAAAATGGCAGGTGAAGATCTTGATATCGGCCTGGTGGAGGCAGGAGGCCTTCTCCATGATATAACCAAGATGGACTCTGTTCATACAAGACAGAATCATGCCTTATCGGCCTTCAGGTTGCTTGAGACTCTGGGGTATCATGCGGTGGCGGATATAGCTCGTCAACACGTGCGTCTCGACCGGAACATTAGACATGATCCAATAATAACCGAGGCCTTACTTGTGAACTATGCAGATAAACGTGTAAAGCACACATCCATAGTCACATTGTCAGAGAGGTTTGAGGACCTGTTAATACGTTATGGAACCACTCCGGAGCGCCGGGGAATAATCAGGAAGCTTCATGATGAAATCGCGGAAATTGAATTCTTTATTTTCACAAAGCTGGATATCGGACCTGCCAGGTTGAATGACCTGAATGTCCTTGAACCGGCAGCAAAAGTAAAACTAGAAGGAATTTATGGATAGGGATTTTTATTGTTTATACTTATTAGAAAGGGGTAATCATGTCTCATAAACTCAGCTTTTTTGGTCATTCAGCCTTTAGAATAGTTACAGAACAGGATTTAAAAATATGGATTGATCCCTGGCTGGACAATCCTCAAGCAGCGGGCAAACCTGACTCACTGGATGCCGATCTTATTCTTATTACTCATGCCCATGAAGATCATATGGGGAACTGCCTGGACATGGCCAGATCATCTGCCACTGAAGTAGTAGCGATCCACGAAATACAGCAATATCTCCTTATCAAGGGGCTTCCAAACGTGACAGGTATGAATATTGGAGGAACTTATGTCACAAAGGGAGTTGCAATCACCATGGTATCAGCGCTTCACAGCTCTTCGATCCAGGAGGGCGATGAGCTCCTCTATGGCGGAGAAGCCGCAGGCTTTGTGATTCGCCTTGAAGACGGACTCATTCTCTACCATGCAGGAGACACCGGTCTGTTCGGGGATATGGCCCTGATAGGAGGGATGTATCGGCCTGAGATTACCATGATCCCCATAGGAAACCACTATACCATGGGACCCAGAGAAGCAGCCTGTGCCTGCAAATTCATTAGGGCACAGAAAGTCATCCCTATGCACTATGGCTCCTTCCCTGCTCTTACAGGCACTGTAGAGGAATTCAGTAAGGAACTCGCGTCTCAGCAAGTTGATACTGAGTTAGTAGAGCTGAAGCCGGGAGAGAGTATGTCTATGTAGAGGTTCGGGGT
>CBETWD010000143.1:0-5837 GCA_965539945.1 uncultured bacterium | reverse complement strand
ATTCTGCGAATGTTCGCATTTTAAAAAAATAACGATTTTTTAAATTTGATATAAAAAAACTTCATAATTGCAGATTCGCATAATAACATATTTGATGGAACAATTTCATGGGTAAATACAATGCAAACAATTTTCAAGAATTTCTGGATAAATTGGAATCAGAAGGTAAGGAAGACAGGCAGATATGCTCCAGGTCCTTCAGAAGCGTGAAGATCCATGTCCTGGGAAAACCCACTGATATATGCTGCAAAACTCATGAGGCCCTTAAAAGGGCTCTTCACTTAATTGTAGGATGTGTCGATGTAGTGGATGTCTGTCAATATCCGGACTCCCCCCGCATTCTGATAATAGTCTCAGAAGCTGAGGGCCCTTTTACGCGTATCTTCTCACGGAAGGCCTTCATGCTGGGCAACTGCGCTGTTTGCTCAACTGCTTTCAGTATGGCCACTGGTTTACCCCTTCGCACAATCATAACCTCTTAGCCTTCAGCCTTCAGCCTTCAGTCTTCAACCTTCTACCTATCTTTATTCCCCTAACATTGGCCTGGATCATGACATCTCCTTTGTAACTACATAATATAGTTACGGCTCAACAGATGGTTCGGGCTTCCAGGGCTTTTTGCAATGTCATTTGATCTGCGTATTTTAGATCCATACCCATAGGTATGCCGCAGGCGATCCGCGCAACTTGTACGCCGCACTTTTTCAGGCTTTCAGCCAGAAATGCTGACGTGGCCTCTCCGGCAACAGTGCTGCTTGTTGCAAGTATTACCTCTTTTATATCTTCTTTTTGTATACGTTCGAGGAGTTGCCCAATTTTAAGCTGATCCGGTCCGATCCCTTCCATTGGTGCAAGGACCCCGTGCAGCACATGGTAGCGTCCCCTGAAGGCCCCTGCCTTTTCCAGGGCCAGCAAGTCTCCGGGATCTTCCACTACACAGACCACAGAGGTATCCCTTTTGGGGTCGGCACAAACAGGGCATGGGTCCTGCTCGGAAAAAGTAAAACAAACAGAGCATAATCCTATCTTGTCGTGAAGCTCTGCAATGGACCTCACCAGTTCCTGGGCTTGGGCCTTTGGCCACCTCAATACCTGAAGGGCAAAGCGTGTGGCAGTCTTTTCACCGACTCCGGGAAGTCTTTCCAGGTTCTTAATAAGCCTGCTAAGGGCAGGTGGAAAAGCAGAGGACATCTCTAATATCAGAACATCCCCGGCAACTTGAGGCCACCTGTCAGCTTTGACATTTCTCCTTCTACCATCTCTTTAGATCGGGTCAGCGCCTCATTTACCGCTGCCACTACAAGATCCTGCAACATTTCTACATCTTCAGGGTCCACAACTTCTTTTTCAATGGTTATTGATACTATTTCCGGCTTTCCGTTAGCAACGGCCTTAACCATCCCGCCTCCTACAGAGGCCTCTATCTCCTTTGTGGCCAGCTCACTCTGGAGTTGTCCCATCTTGGCCTGGAGGCGTTGAGCCTGCCTCATCATTTCCTTCATGTTTGGCTGCATTATATAACTCCTTTCACTTCTGTCCTCTATTGGAAAAAACTCTTACGTCGGAAATCCGCGCATGAAAGACCTTGACCGCCTCCTGGACCAGGGATGATTGAATAAGTTCATCCCGCAGACTATAAGTCTTCCCAGTCCCTCCGGCGTCACCATTGTTTGTAACACAGATTTCTTCTGTTACGATGTCGATTGCGCGGCTAAAAAACTTTTTCGTCAGCTCTCTCAGCCGTTGCTGATGGTCCACTTCGCAGAGCATGTCATGCTGCATACCTGACCGGCACTTGAGTTGGACACGATCCCCGTTGCTCTCCGTCTCAATCCCCTCGCAACAGGCCAGTAGCGACCCAAGAACAGGGTGTTGTTCTTTAACAAAATTTACAAAATCAGTCCATGTCTCCGGGCTGCATTCTTTGGGCGTCAGGGTAACAGAATCGGTTTCAGGGGCTGCGCTTATCTCTTCCGGAGGTTCTTCAGAAAATTTTTCCTTCCCGATTTGTCCTGAGGATAGAAGCTTATCTACTTTTCCCAGGAGGTCATCTATCCCTAAAACCTCTTTCATACTACACAGCCGGATCACCAGCATTTCAAGAGAGAGCTTGGGAGTGGTGCTCCTGTATATTGCCTCCTGCCCCTTCATCAAGGCGTCCAGTACCTGGAAAAGGCTATGGGCAGTATACTTTGAAATGACCGGAGAAAACTCATCTACATCTTCCCTGCTCAAGTCCATCAAAGTTACTGCTTTCTCCGGACCAAGATTTTTCAGCACCATAAGGTTCCTGAAAAAAAATACCAGGTCTGTAGTGAATTTCTGGATGTTTCCCCCAAAGCTGTAGACATCGTCAATGAGTCTGAGTGCCTTGGCTACATCATTTTCAAGAATAGCAACGGCGAGCTCCTTGAGCACCTGGGTCCCCACAACACCCAGGACCTCACAAACCTCTTTTAATGAAGTCGCACCATAAGCAGCCACCTGATCGAGAAGGCTCAGGCTGTCCCTTACGCTGCCCTCGGCCTCTTTTGCCAACAAGAGCGTTGCATCCTGCTGGAGGCCCATGCCCTCTGTCTGGACTATCTTGCCCAAGTGATCCGCTAACTCCGCAGTACCCAGTCTGCGGAATTCATAATGCTGACATCTCGAATGTATGGTGGCGGGGATCTTCTCGGGTTCAGTGGTTGCAAATATAAAGTACACATGGGAGGGGGGTTCCTCCAAGGTCTTTAAAAGGGCGTTAAAGGCTTCCTTGGTCAGCATGTGTACTTCGTCGATAATATAGATCCTGTGCCTGCAACGAGTTGGAAGAAATTGTATATTTTCCCTTAGTTGACGGATTTCATCAATACCGCGGTTAGAAGCCCCGTCTATCTCCTGCACGTCAATAGAAGATCCGGCAGTTATTTCCCTGCACACTCCACACTTATTACATGGATCAGGGGCCGGGCCGGACTCACAATTCACGGCCTTTGCCAGTATCCTGGCCACAGAAGTCTTGCCGACCCCTCTTGGCCCGCTGAAGAGCAGAGCATGGGCAAGACAGTCGTTTTTTAGCGCATTTTGAAGGGTCTTGGTCACATGTGCCTGACCAATTACATCTCCAAATGTCTGAGGGCGCCATTTTCTGGCAAGAACTAGATAGGACATGAATTAAGGTGAGTTGCTCTCTGGAAAAAAATGATAGCCAGGCACCCCTGCGACACACGAAGGGCCCTACTGCCGTTGCTTCCTTCCGGACCTGGCGGGGTTCGCAGGGTTTCGTTGCGCAGGACCCGGCTATCAAACTGTTGTATTCTTAAAATATATCTGGCGGAGAGGGTGGGATTCGAACCCACGGTACACCTTTTGGGCGTACACACGATTTCCAGTCGAGCCCCTTCGGCCTCTCGGGCACCTCTCCGCATGAAATTATTCACTCCCTGTCTGCCGACTGCCAAGGAGTATAAATGCTTACCTCCACATCAATTCCCAGCCGTGGTTTCCCATAACTGAAACCGATATACCTATACTATTATGAGCCCTTCCAAGTCAATATTTGAATTATCCCTATTTAAATCACCAAATCACTAAATCACCAAATCACTAAATCACCAAATTCCCTGGCGGAGAGGGTGGGATTCGAACCCACGTTACGCCTTTTGGGCGTATAGACGATTTCGAGTCGCCCCCGTTATGACCACTTCGGTACCTCTCCGTAATAAGTGCCTAAAGTGAGCTAATGTTTAGGAATTCGTCTTGAGTCCCATTAATTATGAATTTTAAACTACGTCAATTTTAGGCACGTTAGCTCACCTTAAACTTCAAACTCTATATTAATCCGTTTGTTCAGGAATTGCGAATTTAGGAAAAGGAGGTTGTTCTGTGGAGTTTAATTCCTCAATTTCCAAATCCTTCAATTCCTAAATTTAAGCTGCAAACATGTATCTTTACCTGCATTTTACTGCTTAAGTAAGGTGTTGTCGATCAGACGAGTCTTTCCAACCCATACTGCCAGGGCGAGAAGGGTTTCACCAACAATTTCCCTGCACGGCTTCAGGCTTTCAGGGTCTCCGAGAAAAATATAGTCAATTTTTGTGTTGCTAAAGGATTGGATGTGTTTTTTGACAGCTTGGATAACTTCCGGACCGGATCGGCTGCCTTGGGCCACCATTTTTTCAGCCAGCCTGAGGGCTTGAACAAGGGAAAGGGCCGATTTGCGCTCTTGTGCATCAAGATAGGTATTGCGGGAGCTCATTGCCAGACAGTCGGGTTCTCTGACTATAGGGTGGGCTATTATATTAACCTGTATATTCAGGTCCCTCACCATGCGGCGAATGACCCGGAGTTGTTGAAAATCCTTTTGACCGAAGATTGCCATGTCCGGCTGTATAATAATGAGGAGCTTGGCAACTATTGTGGCTACACCGCGGAAGTGTTCAGGCCTTGATGCGCCACAAAGTCCTTGACTTAAGCCTTCGACCCGGATCCATGTCTGGAAACCGGGTGGATAAATGTCTTTGGCATCCGGACAAAACAGGCAGCTAACACCTTCTTTTTCAGCCAGATTCGCATCTTGCTCAAGGTCTCTTGGATAGTGGTTCAGGTCTTCATTCGGGCCGAACTGGGCAGGGTTTACAAACAGGCTTACTACCACATGGTCTGCCTTGCTTCCAGCCGCTCTCATCAGGGAAAGGTGGCCTTCATGGAAAAAGCCCATAGTAGGAACCAGGGCCACAGACAAACCCTTCTGTTTCCACTTGAGAACCTGTTTTTTCATGCCGGATATAGAGTTAATAATTTTCATTTATGGAACATGCACCATCTTCTGTCTCGAAGGGATCTCCCAGATTTCCATCCAGCAAGGGCATTTCCCGAAAACAGGTATTCTGAATATAGTTTATGATATACCGCTCACCCTGGATGAAGGTCAATCCATCATGATCCTTGGCTATCAGTACCGGAACAGTGTCAATGCCAAATATTTTCAGGGCAGCAGTGTTTATTTCAGGTAAATATTTGTCATTAGGGCTTAATCCCGGAAGCAGGTCAGCACTTATTTTTTTAATTGGGTTGAAGTGAAATTCGCACCGAGTGCATCCTTCCAGTGCCTCTATTACCTTATAGCAGTGGGGGCAGTCTTCTGAAAAGATCAGATAGAGTTGTTTAACCGGGTCAGAGCATCTCCTTACAGCATATGTCCCATTGTCCAAAGTGAGTCCGCGCAGGTGGTTTTCCGCAGCTTCAAATCTCAACAGAGAAAACACGAACAACTGCACCACAATTATTGCTAACCCCAAAGTTAATTGTCGAATGCCCATCAAGACATTCAGGATGACCATCAGAACAAAGATAAGCAGGCAGTAAGAACAGAATACGTTGGCAACAAAGGTCTGGTATCCCAGCAATATTCCCTCAGCCGCAAGACCGCAAACAAGTACGATGCGGAGCAGGGGCTCTGTCCCTGATCTGTGTTTTGTTATTAAGGCAGTACAGAATATGGTAAAGAAAGATGCAGCACCTAACAGATTGAAATAAAAAGGTGGAATAAGCGTCAGGGCCTCTACTATTTTACATCCTTCATTAACACAGAAGGCCTCTCCCCTGAATATTATTAGTAGTGCCTGAGCAATTATGATAACACAGGCAAGGAGTGACAGGTAAATTACCCCTTGGAGCGATCTGTGTTTCATAGACATCCTGAATAGTCCCTACATTATTTGGTGAGGGACGGCAGTGTTGTTTGATAGATCGTAACCGTTCGCGGGATTACAACGCCCGCTTTACCGCAACCCACCGGACTGTAAGCGTTTACAGGGTGCTGCAGATGCGAGGCGTACGGGTACGCAGACGTA
>CBETWD010000142.1:0-5864 GCA_965539945.1 uncultured bacterium | reverse complement strand
TCCTTGAGGTTTATGGGGAGTTTGGAGGTCATGCGTTCGCCCCCGGTGGTTTGGTTAACATAGGAGTAACGCGCTTCTTGCCAGTGAGCAGGTCCTGCATGAGAGCGGTTTTGAGGGAGCGGAGTTTTCTTAGTGTCGTTTGAAAGCGATTGATGTACGCTTCCGATGAATCCAAGAAATCAGCAATTCTTTGCTGTTCTTCTATTTGTGGCTTTGGCAACTGAAGATTTTCAATCTCACCTTGGAACAGATTTGGTTGGGCAGCCTGTGCCGGGGTGATGAGTACAGGAATGAGGTGGGCCTTGATAGCATCGGTGTGGATGCGATAGTTGAGCTTGGAAAGGGTGCGATTGAGGTTCCATTCGAGGGAGATTCGGCGGTTTTCGTCATACTTGAGGCGCTGGAATTCCTTGATTAAGTAAAGCTTGAATTCTGAAGATATCCACGACGCAAATTCGAAGGCGATATCTTTATGAGCATACGTGCCCCCATATCTACCTGACTTCGAGATGAGTCCAATGGCATGGGTGGATTCAACCCATCTTTGAGGCGAAAGCACAAAGTAATTATCTCCTGCTTCACTTTTAAACCTCTCGAATTCGAGAGGTTTAAAATCGGGATTGCTTAATTTTTCCCACAAACCCAGGAATTCAATCGTGCTCCGCCCCCGCATCCAATTATTGATGATTGCAAAGGGTTCTTGATTGTTACGATATTTGGCAATGTAAGTCAGAGAAATATAACCCTTATACTTCAGAGAAACGATGGCAATCGACGTGATTTGAACCTCTATGGTGTTTTTCTTATTTTTGCTCATTTCAAACTTCACCTCCCATTCTTAAAATTTTCTTCCTCATCCCACATTTCACGATAGGCGTAGATATAAGAAGCGGTTGCCACGGGGTCAATTTTAAAGTAATAACGGCAGAGATCTTTGTATAAACACAACATCTCATCATCGAAACAAAAATCGAGCATTCCGTCAAGCAAGCATTCGATGCGCTGGGGTTCACAGCATTGATTTCGCAGGATAGAATCAACTTCAAAAGAGTATTGCTGTTCTGCCTGACGTGCAAGCTGCTGCCGTGCTACTGCGAGTTCGCCAACAGCCTGAACGAGTTCGTTCGTCTGTGGTTTCATTTCACTTTTCATCAGCATCAGTCTCTTTCGTTTGTTTTTTCAAAAGGTCATGCCCTTTTTCGGTCAGCCTGTATTTCTGTTTACTACTACGCGGCTTATCGGGAAGTGTCATTTCTAAAAGCCCAGCCTCAATAAGTGGATTAAGGACTTGGTTCCTGAACTTGGTGCGGTCTGTCCTTCCCGCAATTTCCATAAGTTCAGTTATTCCGCTGTCAATCAAACACTTATGCAATATTTCAACTTGGTGCCGACTTAGTGCCAACTTAGTGCCGACCTGGTGCCAATCTGGTCCCGACTCTAGCTGTGACTCTGGCTGTGACTCTACCCCCTGTTCCCCCTGATCCTCTGCTGCCGCAATTCTTTTACGCCAAACAGTCAGGATGAAAAAACCCGAATCCACATGAAACTCGGGTTGCCGCATATCTGCCTTCCGGCAGCGTTTCAGCATATCGACCGTTCCACTGCCTGCCTTTTCAATATATTTTGTCAGGAAAAACGGTTCAGCGATCAACGGATTGTTGGGTTGACTGGCATGGGGCAGGAGCAGTTTTTCAAGTGTCAGAGGGGGATGCACGGTACCGGGATTCCAGATTTCCAACCGGTCAGGAAAAAGCTGTACCTCCACGCTTGCGTTACTTGTGTAATCGCGATGCGCCACCGCGTTCACGATACCTTCTGCCACAACTTCCGGGGGGATGTCATATTCAACAGGCGCCTGCGGCCCCAACGCGCGGGTTCCGACAGATCGGTTCAGTTTCGACATGACAAAGTCAACTGCCTTATCCACAAGATCAAAGATTGTCCCTTTGTAAATCTGATAAGATGGAATCGGCTTGCGCTTCTCCAGGGTATGAAAGTGCATGCACTTCACTTCTGAAGAGATTAAAAAGCGCTGGGGTTTGACCCCAAATAACAAAATGGCTGCGTGATTTGGTGTCCCTTTATCAAGAAGATCTAAATGCGTTAACACATTAGTAACAGAAGTTGTTTCTGCCAAAGCATAATCACGGGCATTACGCGCGCAGGATAAAAACCACTGTACTTTGTCAAGCGAGATATCTTCCAGTGTGGCATTTCGCGCAGCCGTTGCATCAAAAGGCCCTGTTCGTAAACAACCAACATCTTCCAGATAGTGAACCAGGCTGGCATAAACCGCTGTAGTCAATTCCGGCAGACTGGTAAAATGACGCCGAATTAGGTGATTGTCCGCTCTGCCGATCAAAGTTGCCATCTTGGGATGACACTTCGCATTGCTGCTTTTAACAAAGATAAAACGGGGTTTGGATAATTCGCCTGCCAGATCAAACTCACGCTGCGTGGGCGAGATGCCTTCGGCATCTTCAGAGCCATAATCACAGCCGAACAGTCCGAGGTAGATATCGCACCGCTCCACTTCATCCAGATAGAGTTCATCTGCCCTTTTATCCTGGGCAGGTACATCCTCGAACAGAAAAACATCATAGAAACGCCGAAAAAGCGGATCCCCCTGCAAATACTCACGCAGAACGGCGCGCTCCTGTGCAAACTCCTGTTGCACACTGCTTATAAAAATGCGAATTGGTTTCATACTTCCACTCCCAAGTAACCCAATCTACTCAAAAACCCATCCAGCTCTCTCAGGGTTTCACTCCGCTCGCTTTCCAGTTCACGGCTGGATACAACGTATTTGTCCCAGAATTTTTCCACCACCTGGACCAGCCCGCGCTTTTCGGCATTGAGATAGCGATTCAGCTCCTGATGGCCAATGTCATAAAGCTTTTTCAGGATCAGCCGGCGGGCATCTTCTTCGGTGAGCTGGCCACCGATGACAGCGAGAATGCCGTCGGTTTTGGCGAGACGTGCTTCTAGGGCGTTTTTGTCCTTGTTCAGGGCAGTAATCTTCTTCTTGTCGGTCTTGTTACCTGGGTCAAGGTTCGCCAGCTGAGTGTCCACCTGTCGGATCAGCTCAAAGCTCTCGGCCTTAAATTCTTCACCCCCGAGACGCTTGAGCTGGAGCTTGAGTTCCAGTTCGTCAGTTTTATTTTTCAGCGTGGTTTTGCCATCTTTTATCCGTTTCTCGATGGACGCTATAGCCTTGTCCTGTGCTTGCAGATTTTCCAGTTCCTTACGAGCGGAGTCTCCGGTGCTACCCTTAAGGTCATATATCAGCGCCTTGAGAGCCTTTTTGATTACAGCAGCGGTGACATTTTCGCCCTCATCCGGCTCATAGGCAGCCACTTCCTGCGCAGTTTCCACCGCCTCGGCAAGTTCGCTCTGTGCATCCAGCGTTTCGATCTCGTCGGCCTCGGCATGGAAAAAGGTGTCAATCAAGTATTCATCGGGAATAAGAGTGTGATGCCAGCCGGTGGAGATAATGGTCTTGAGGTCATAGCGGATCTGCTGCCACCAGTTCACGAACACCCCTGCGCTCTTGAACTCATCGAGCACACCCAAGGGGATGAGTTTATCTTTGAGCGTGGTTAGCAGCTCCTGCCGCACCTCGAGCATCTTCTTACCATCACAGAGCTGGGCAAAGTTGTCACGAGCCACAGCCCACCAGGCTTCTAAAGCATCTTGGTGCACGATGAGGGTCTCTTGAAGCGCAGGGTCAGCTTCCAGGGTAGCCTTGATGACGAGCTTAGCCTCAATCTCCTCATTGAAAACAAGGTAGCCGGAGCGCTCGGGCTGGAATATTGTATCAGGTTGTATCCCAAAGCGGGCAAAGTCGGCGGCGCGGGCACTGACCTCACTCTCGGGAATGCCACCGATCAGGTGCGCCTGCACATCCTCAGGTTCTGGCTCGGGAGTGTTGTCCACATAGCGGCGGATGTTAAGGTTGTAATCATGGGTCTCCACGACCTCGGCCTTGCTGACCAGACGGGAGTATTTTGGTAGCTCCCGCTTATGGGTGAAAACAAAATCAATCTTTTCGATGTCTTCAGGGCGCAGTTTGTTCTGGGCCTTGCCTTCAGCGTATTCGCGGTCAGCATTGATAAACAGCACTTTATCCTCCTGTGAATCGAGCTTGTTCTTGTTGGCTACGATTACGCAGGCGGGGATGCCGGTCCCGTAAAAGAGGCCAGGCGGCAGGCTGATGATAGCCTCAATCACATCGTCATTGATAAATATCTCGCGTATAAGTTTCTCCTTGCCGCCGCGAAACAGCACACCGTGTGGCATGATCGTGGCCATATGGCCGTCGGGCTTGAGGCTGGCAAGCATATGCTGCACAAACATAAGGTCTGCTTTTTTACCGGTCTCGGGACACCATTCGCGGAAGCGGCTGGGGAATTTCATGTTGGCACGGCTGTAATTCTGTGAGAAAGGTGGATTGGCAAGTACACGGTCGAATTTGCGTATCTGGCCATTTTCCAGAATCTGCGGGTCCTCCAGGGTGTCTCCGTTTTCGATGGTGAAGCGAGTGATGTTGTGGAGGATCATGTTCATGTTGCAGATCGACCATACGGTGCCGTTAGAGTCCTGCCCGTAGAGGGCCAGGTCATTCGGGTCTTGCCCCTGCTCTTCCACGTATTGATGGGACTGGATCAGGAAACCACCTGAACCGGCAGTGGGGTCGTAGATATTGTTGCCCGCCTCGGGTTTGGTTATCTGCACCAGGAGGCGCACCACTTCGACGGGAGTGTAGAACTCACCGCCTTTTTTGCCAGCGCTGTCGGCAAAGTACTTGATCAGGTATTCGTAGGCCGCACCCAGCAGGTCTGGGAATTCGAAGTTGTCGTTGACCAGCACGAACTGGGGTTGGTTGAAGTGGTCCAGCAGATCTTTCCATTTCTGGTCAGGAATCTTGGTCTTACCTTTGACAGCATTAAAATCGATATTGTTTTTGAGCACCCCAGCGAGGGAATCGTTTTCCTCTTCGACTGCGGCAATGGCCTTGTTGAGCATGTTACCGATATCGTGCTTCAGATCCTTCAGCGCCGGAACTATGTCACCGTTCTCGTCGGTCCATGCTTCATGCCAGCGGGCGCGAACTGGAACAAAGAAAGTCTCACCATAGGATGTTTTGTCTTCCAACAGTTCCTTGATGAGATCCGGCTGATCCTTCAGATGCGCGAAATCTTTCTTGCGCAGTTGCTCGCGCTTGCGGTCGAACTCATCTGACAGACGTTTTAAAAAGAGCATCCCGAAGATGAATTCCTTGAACTCGGAGGCATCCATCTTGCCACGCAGAATATCAGCGGATTTAAACAGGAAGTTTTCGAGTTGGGAGAGCGTGATTTTTTCGGTAGTCAATATCGATTCCTCTTCCAGAATGTATTTTTATAATGATGGAACAAAGTAGACATCGTTTATAATGAATTAAAAAGCTTTTTATAGTTTCGGTCCGGCTTAGTTTTTACTTATTTCAACAAGTCTAAACCAAACTCAGGGGAATGGCAGAGATAGAAGGGATATGGCATCATGAAACGATCTATTTCCTGCTTCGAATGATGAAAATGGGGCTGCTGACAAAAGAAGAAACCCTTGATGGCCTGAATGAAATGATATATAAAGGCTGGCAGTGCTCAACAGAACTGTATGCAGACATATTAAAAGCTATCAAGTAATTGGCAATGATCGAAGCTGTCAAAAAGCGACTATACTTTCCCATTTTAAACAGGGGACTGAGAAGGAACAATCCGATTACTACCATGGTTGAGCCTGCCGCTGCAGTCCACCATCAGGATATCGGGGGGGTGTTGAAGTTTTTTATATGCTGATGTTATGGCCGGTCATTCACTATA
>CBETWD010000141.1:0-5873 GCA_965539945.1 uncultured bacterium | reverse complement strand
AGGAGCATGACACTTTGAAGACACCCTCTCTCAAGATTGTTGAAAAAATAGATCTTCCAAACAATCTCGTTCTGGAATTTCATAACTATTCCCGGCAGGTAGCCGGGGACAGATGGCTTGTGGGACTACTTGCCAGGATTCCAATAGAAATCAGTGAAGATGATTTTGCTGATAGACCCCAGGAGTTTTGTAAAGATTTTTTAAAAGAACAGGGACCTGTAATAAATTTCGAGATGAAAAAAGAGAGGAACTTCATAGACGAAAAGGAAAAAGACCAGCTCCTTAGCCAAATGTTGAATGACCTGAAAGAACATGTATTGTCCTACATGGGGCACAAATCCTTTGCAAAAGGATTCATCCGGCGGCAGATTCAAGCCTTTGAGGAAAAACAGAAGTGGCAAAAATTAATCATCTGAGTCAACTGGACCGTCCTGAGATAATCGATTCCTTGTTTAAGAACATAAAGGATTCGTATGGCACGGTAAAAGAATCTCGCCCAGCCGGTAAGGCAACGGCAGAGGCCCTGACAGCAAAATCCCCGGACGGCGTTGAGATCCATTGCAGGGTCTTTCGTGGAATACCGGAAGAGCCTCACATTCTGTTTTTTCCAGCAGAGTATGACAATGAAGCAGATATCATTGATCTGGCAACCGGGTTTGGGCATTTCGGCATTACCCTGATAACAATAGACTATCGCGGATGCTGGAAGAGTGGCGGAGAACCTTCCATCAGCGCCCTGCCTCAGGATGCCGAGGCCTTCTATCAGGCTGTAAAAGATTGGTATACCACAGAACAAAGGACTGGCCCTGTGGTGTTCATGGGCCGTTCCCTTGGGTCTGCTGTTGCGCTGGATCTTGCCTGCCGCCACAGCGATGACTCCCTGGCCCTTATTATGGAAAGCGCCTTTGACTTGACAGAGGGTTTTCTTTTAAGCAAGGGGATTCGAATAAACGAATTAGGGCTTTCAGGAGAGGATCCATTTTCAAACCGCTCTAAGATGAGTAACTACAGCAAAGCAGTACTCTTTCTGCACAGCCACCGCGACGAAGTCATATCTCTAAACCAGATTGAGTGGCTGGTGGTTGAGAGTCGCTCAAAGGCAACCCAGCTCCAGATCGTCCCCAGCGAATGCAGGGAGGATATTGCGGAAAAATCAGGGGATCTTTATTTTGCCGTTATAAAAGACTTTCTTAATAGACGTATGGGTCGAAGACCGCGTAAAAGGCGGAAAAGCAAGAAGAGACTCTGAGAACACATAGACTGTTTTCTGAACCATCGCGAAGCGATTTGGGTGCGGCTCTTTTAGAACGACACCAGTGTTAAAGAAATCAACCACTTAGAGGATTTCCGAATATAAAAATGCTGCGATAAAACAGAGCTATGCTGGCGCTTTATAGATAAGTGCTCGCCATGCCGCACATAAATCCCGAATGATAGCCGCATAATTCAGTC
Organism: uncultured bacterium; assembly: GCA_965539945.1. GTDB lineage: Bacteria > Desulfobacterota > Dissulfuribacteria > Dissulfuribacterales > UBA3076 > UBA3076. The sequence continues at coordinate 4,421 of CBETWD010000141.1, read as the reverse complement.
ATCGGCAAGATTGGCAGTCGTCTTTAAAGCCTATTCGATTTTCCTTTTTCGAAATACTGACAGACAAATTTTTTAGCTTGACAGGGGCAATATAGAAGGATGTCCCCTACGTCACATTCATCAGGGCCTCTGAGAGAAAACTGCCTAATAACCTGATTGCAATTCAAACACTTGACATTTGGGTCATAATGGTCATAGTGGTCATAAATGGAGGTTGACCATGAACAAGAGCGTATCAGTGGCTGAAGCAAAAGCCAAATTTTCAAAATGCATCCGGCAAGTAGAAACAGGCTCGTCCGTACTCATTACCCGGCATGGCAAACCTGTCGCCGCTCTCGTCCGCCCCAATGAACTGGAACACCTTGAACGTCTGAGAAAAGCAGGTCCGGGAAGCGGACTTGTCAGTGTTGCAGGCGGCTGGGAAGACTCCGAGGAACTGGTCAAAATTTTGGACGAATCTCTTCGAATTGGACAACGTGACGTGCCGGATTTAGAACACTGACTATGGCCTTTCTGTTTGATACAGACGCAATTTCAGAACTATTGCGCCCTCGTCCCGCAACGGCTTATATTAAGTGGATTATGGCCATCTCTCGTGAGGAGCAATTCACCAGTGCGGTTGTGATCGGCGAATTATATCAAGGCGCCTACCGTTCCCAGGCCAGTGAACGTCATCTTTCCAATATAGAGCAACGCGTACTTCCCGCTGTCACCGTCCTCCCTTATGATATTGGAACTGCCAAAATATTCGGGAGAATCCGTGCCCACCTTGAAAAAACCGGGGCAGTCCTTCCTGATGCAGATATTCAGATTGCTGCCACTGCTCTGAACCATGGCTTGGAGCTTGTAACCGGCAATCTGCATCATTTCAGCAGGATTGCTGGTCTAAAGCTCAATACCATCCTCGCAGATTCGCGACTAATTCAATAATACCTCCACTTATCCGATTCGATCCAGCAGTAATGCCCAGACAAGCGCAAGATCCATGTGGTAATGCCTTGCAATATAATCCATGTCATGGCCCTTGGGAGAGCAGATTGTGCATATTACCAATTTTGGTATTTTGCACATTTCTTGAAATTACACTTCGATCCCGACAGCTCGGAGTTTCTATGTCTGCCATTTCCAAGGCAATTACAACGAGAATAAAAGAGTAGGTCAAGCTAGTCAATTACGTCCCCCAATTTCTCTGTGATCAAAGTCAGGCAGCGCAAGCCTGGTATGTATGTACCTCTTTTACCAACCTATCTTCCAATTTATCTTCAGCCAATTCCAATTCATACCGACTTTGAAGGTTCATCCAGAATTGGGGAGACATATTAAAAAATTTCCCAAGTCGAAGGGCTGTGTCCGCAGTAATAGCTCTCTTGCTATGCACAATTTCATTGATACGTCTTGGAGGAACGTTCGTATCTTTTGCTATGCGATACTGACTAATACCCATTGGTTGTAAAAATTCTTCAAAAAGTATTTGCCCAGGGTGAATAGGAGGTAATTTCTTTTGTTTCATTGTAGACGATCTCCTAATGATAATCTGTAATCTCTACTTGGAAAGCATCTCCATCTTTCCAGATAAAGCAAATTCTCCATTGATCATTGATGCGAATACTGTGTTGGCCTTTTCGATCTTTTTTCAGCTCTTCAAGTCTGTTTCCAGGTGGAATACGCAAGTCGTTCAAGTCAGTTGCAGCATCAAGAAACACCAATTTTTGCCTTGCCTTTCCTTGGATATCTTGTGGTAATTTACGCGAAAATCGTCTGGAGAAGATTTTTTGCGTCTCCTTGCACCGGAATGACTTGATCATAATAATATATTAACATGGGACGATAATAATGCAAGGCGTTATTGCGAGAAGAGCAGGTCTTACAGATACACTCTATTCAGGAGCGAACGACTAAGCTGAGGGGCTGGGCAACGATAACCGAAAAACTATGATAAAGGTAAAAACTACCGGTCAAATACTGACTTTCAAAAACGGCACGGCTTTGCCCAGTCCATCTCAAGCGATTTGTTGAACGAATATCCGAGATCCAGGTATTGACTGTTTGCTGGTTAACGCCTAATTTTTCTGCCAGGGCAGATTCTGTCCACTTACATTCCGGATCTGAAGTGGCTATCTCCCTGGCGTGACGATAGTCTTTCTTGGCCTGCACCTCTTTGTCGCCAAGCCAAACCAGGCCAAAACGTATTCACGATCCTGCCAGCTATGTTTAACTCTCCCCATTAATACGGAATGACCACACCAGCGATACCTCTCGAGTTCAGACATGTTCTTTACCAGCTTGACTCTGAGAGGATTCAGGTGAATGTATCGCACAAGCTCTTAAGAATAAGAATCCTCTTCACATACTATAGATTTGCTTGCCCCGTTAAATCTGAATGAGGTAATCTGATAATGACGCAGGACAGGCAATCATGGCAAACTTCGGTATGGTATTTTGAAACGATGATTATTTAACTGGGATAGCGGTTGTGGAAAAGATGACCGTGGCGATGATGACGGCGGTTATATGTGATTGCATAGCCAGTAAGAAACCGGCGCATGAACTTCGACAGACCACACAGCCCACTGCGCAAAAGAATATGGGCGTGGTTGGTCATCAATGCCCAAGCATAGATAACGGTGTCTGTTTCAGAGGCAATCTGTCCCATCCTAGTACAGTGTATATTTTAAAATTTCGGATATAGCCGTTTCAGTTTGATACGCGCATCATTCGTTCTAAACTGCCAATCGACCTTGGTTTGACGGTTGTTTCGATCGGTATTCCATGCCGCCACTTCAGCTCGCATCTTCTCAATACAGTCAATTCGACCTGCAAGGCATTGTCGCTTCAAAACGCTGAGTTCAATCTCTGCTATGTTCAGCCAACTCCCGTGTTTAGGGGTATAATGTATTTCAAGGCGATCCGCCAGACATCTGGCTTCTTTAGGCGGAAAGGCCGTGTATAACGAGGCCGTATTGTGTGTGTTGAGGTTGTCCATAACCAAAACTACTTTCTCAGCATCTGCATAACGTTCTTCAAGCATCTCTTTGATGAAATGTGCCCAGTCAATCCGTGTTCGCCGTTCAGTGATTTTTACCTTGCGCTTTCCCCCAAGCGGTTCTACCTCAATGAAGATACTTGCGACTCCCCTGCGAACATATTCGTCATCCATCAAAACAGGATGGCCAGGGGCTGCGGGAATAGGCTCATGCACCTCTCCGATCAGCTGCACACTCGATTCATCCATGCACACAACCGGAAACTTCCGGTTGTACGGACGCGCATAAATTTTGAGAATATCTTCCATCGCCGCTACAAAGCTGGCATTTTGGTCGGGCGGTATTTTCCAGTACTTGCTTAAGTGAGGCTTAAGTTCATTTTTTTTAAAGTGTTACATACCGTCATCGGGGAAACACTCGGTACCATCTTCAGCTCAACCATTTTTTCAGCCAATAGCCGTATTGTCCATCGATTTCTACCTTCCGGGGCTTCCGAACATGCCAAGGCCAGAAGCTGTGTTTCAAATTCACCACCGAATTGAATTTCTCGCGGAGGAGTTACGCGCTTCTTACGTTCGATGGCGGCAGGAAGACCTTCTTCAACGAATCGTTTTTTTAAGTGTTCTAGACTTCGAGTCGTTGTCCCTAAAGCTTCTGCAGCCTGTGCAACAACCCACTTCGGACCATATTCTCCTGCATCAAGTAGGAGCAATGCTCGAGCATATAATACGGTACGGGCTGCCCTTTTTCCCTTAGTTGAAATAGCCTCCAAATCTTTCCGCTCTTCTTTTGTCAATGTTACTCTGTAGCGTGGTGCCATATCGCCCTCCTTGTCTGATGAAGACGACTATAGCAAATACTGAACAGAATGCGAAGGCTTAAGCTTTACGTTGTACTAGAGACAAATAGGCATACTACACATATCACAAATTCCTGACATAAGATACCTCCTTTTTTATAAGTTATATTGTCTGACTATTTTTTATATTTCTCGGCAAATGAAAAACACTGCTTACATAGCATCCAATCAGTATTAGTTGACAATACTTGGGATTTCCATTGCTTATATTGAGCTTCAGCAGAAAGACCAAATGCTGCCCCCAAATCTGAAAGCTTCATTCCAGTAGGATATTTAATGTCCTCTTTAAATGGATTAAATCCATTCTTTACTATTTTGTTAAAATCATGAGCAGAAACAGTTTTGCAACTTGAACTTTGTAAACCTATACTACAAATATCACACATTGGCATTTTTATACCCTCCATTATATTTATTCGTTCTTTTCAAATTATACAATATGTTACCCTCGAAAATGAGTCAAGTGCCATCCACCAGTAGTTTCCGGTTAGGTTCTTGCATATAGTTACTTTCGCTAACACCGTACTATAGATGTATGCAGATGAATTGATACTATTTTAAGCCAATTCTTGAGCATC
>CBETWD010000140.1:0-5950 GCA_965539945.1 uncultured bacterium | reverse complement strand
CTTACAGTTCGGTAGGTTGCGGTAAAACGGGCGTTGTAATCCCGTGAACGGTTACAAATAACGTTATGAACAAAAAGGACCTTCCGATAATTCCATCTGACAGGTCAGATGATCTTCATAATCTGGAAATTGCGGATTCATCTGATCTTGTCCTCTTTATGGCAGGGAATCAATTCATGGCAATGGGAGAGATCATCTCTGCCTTTCAAAAAGAATACCCGGACATCAAAAACATTTTCTATGAGACCCTTCCTCCGGGTCTTGAACTTAAGCAGATTTTATCCGGCGGTGCTGTCTTTGGTGATAAAATATTGGACATTTATCCGGATGTTTACACTTCAGTGAATGAAAAAGCAATGAAGATACTAGAACAGTCCGGCCATATCAACAAGGGAGACTATCACCTGTATCTGCATAACAGGTTGACCTTGACAGAGAGACCCCGTTACGTATTGCAAAAAAGACTGTTGACGTGGGGCCTGTGTGGGCCACGGAAGTAATACATGCAAAGGTCACATCCGGCCTTGCGTTTGATGTGGTTGAGCCTGGTGAAGAACTCGATCAGAGAGACAGGACCAACTATTATGTATGTAAATTAAAAAATGCCTCGCACCCGGATAATGCCGGGATGTTTCTGGATTTTATAACTTCATCATCTGCTCAAAAGATCTATAAGAAATACGGTTTCCTGCCGCACTTTGTTTAGCTGCGGGGAAAAGCATAGAGGACGGTTATTTGGCATGCTTTTATTTCCCCTGCAGCTTCTTTGATATCGCAACGTAAAAAGTGGTCCCTCTCTCTGGTCCCGGCTCTGCCCAAGCCTCTCCTCCATGCCTCTCTGCCACATCTTTCACAATGGCAAGGCCCAAACCAGCACCCGCGACCCCTCTGGAGGTCTTCTCCCGCTGATAGACCCGGAAAATTTTCTCATATTGATCCTTTTTAATTCCCACACCATCATCGCCCACTGAAAGGATATGAAAATTTTCATCTTCTTTGTAGCCGACCGTGATTTCGCTTAAGTTATCTCCGCCGTACTTGAGCGCATTATCCACCAGATTGCGCAGGACCCTGGTGATTGAAAGCCTGTCTGCCTTGATTATATGATCTTTTTTAGGCCTTATCCAATTAATATGGCGACTTTCCAAAACAGAAGAAAACTCCTCCTTTAGCTCACCGAATACCCCCCCAATTCTGATATCCTCAATATTCAAAGGCGCAACCTTTGCCTGTACATATATATTTATTTTTTCAACAAGGGTTACTATTTGTTCTGATGTCTTTTGAATCTTCTCACAATAAACTCTACCCTTATCATTTAAAATATGACCGTATTTTTTGTTAAGGAGTTTGGAAATTCCATGGATTGCAATAGCAGGGCCTTTGAGATCATGGGAGGTCGAGTAAGCGAAAAACTCTATCATGTTCTTTTTCTCAAGTAGTTTGTCTTTCTTTTTTAGAATATTTTCATAAAGCCCTGCGTTTTTTATTGCTACGGATATTTGATTTCCTATTACCTCAAGAAGGTCTATCATTTCTTGATCAAGCTTCATCAGCTTACCGGACGCCAGGTTCATAACACCCACAACCTCACCGACGGCAATGAGGGGAACGCATATGATGATCTTGAAACCCTTACTTGTGAGCAGGACGGCCCTTTCCCTGTCTTTAAGCTCAGAAACGTGTTGAGCAATGAAAGAACGTGTCCTGGCGGCCTTTCCTGTGAAACCTTCTGTTATCCCGACATGTTCAAGACCCCCCGGGTCGGTTCCCCGGAATGCCGCCAGGTTCAAGTGACGGCCACTCTTGTCCATCAAGTAGATCCTGCAGGCATCAAATTCGAAATGTTCGAGCATCTTAGATGCCGCCCCATTTAAAACATCATCGAGTTTCAGCGACGACGCCAGAAAGTTGCTGATGTCCAATATGACAGAAAGCTCCTTGTTTCTTTCTATCAAATCGGTTTCGCTGAAATCTATTGAGATATATTTTTTATCCCGTAACATCGGCAGTCTTTTTGAAAAATGGAAAAATTAAGGCACTGGCTTCATTGTCCAGGTGGTCCCATCAGGTCCGTCCTGAAGAATAATCCCCTTGGCTCCGAGTTCATTCCTGATCCTGTCTGCACTAGCCCAATCTTTTTCCTCTCTGGCCCTGGTCCGCTCCTCAATAACCTTCAACACATCGGCTTCTGTCATACCAAGAAGGCCCAGTGCCTCAAGATTCCTCTTTCTAAGATAAGCATCCGGGTCTTGATTGAGCAACCCCAGCACCTTGGCGGCATCCCGGATTGCATCTGCTCCGAATTTCAAAGGTTCTATGTAAAGGGCCGAGGGCCTCTTTTCAGCTTCTTGGCCAAGGCGATTTAAGGCCCTAACACCATCAAAGAGGTGCCCAAGGGCCTGTGCGGTATTAAAATCATCATCCATGGCCTGGTCGAATCGATTTTTCAGATGATTCAGTATATCTATTGACTGCCCGGCTTCATCAGTGAAAGGCCGTTGTTTCTTTATTGGTTTTTCAGACTGATGCCTTGCCTCGGAAAGGGCCGTATAGCATCGATCAAGGGCGGAAGTCGTCTCGGTCAGGGCCTCAGGGCTGTAATCAAGGGGACTGCGGTAATGCTTGGACAGGAGGAAAAGCCTCAAGACCTCCGGATGATATTTTCCCAGGATCTCCTGGATGGTTACAAAATTTCCAAGGGACTTTGACATCTTCTCGCTGCGGATCGTTACAAAGCCATTGTGCATCCAGAAACGGGCAAAGGTCTTTCCTGTTGCCGCCTCGGATTGGGCACGCTCGTTTTCGTGGTGTGGAAATATAAGATCCAGGCCGCCGCCATGAATGTCCATGGTCGGCCCCAGATACTTCATGCTCATGGCTGAGCATTCTATGTGCCATCCTGGCCTGCCTGGTCCCCATGGACTGTCCCATTTGGACTCTCCGGGTTTTGCAGCCTTCCATAGCGCAAAATCCATGGGATCTTTTTTCTGTTCTCCAACGGCTATCCTGGCTCCGGCCCGCATTTCTTCTACATTTCTTCTGGATAGAGCTCCATAGCCGGGGAAGCTACGCACAGAGAAGTAGACGTCACCTCCTGAAGTATAAGCCTGGCCTTTATCTATCAATGTCTCTATGAGTTCAATAATTTCCTGAATGTGTTCTGTTGCCCTCGGTTCTATGGTGGCACGAAGCACACCCAGTGCGTCCGTGTCCTGGTAGAAGTGCTTAATCTCCCTTTCTGCAAGTGCCTCTGGGGAAATTCCTTCCTCAATGGCCCTGTTGATGATCTTGTCATCAATGTCAGTAAAATTCCTGATGAAATTTACCTCAAATCCTCTATGTCTAAAGTGCCGGAGCACTGCGTCAAAAACCACGGCTGAGCGGGCATGCCCAATGTGACAGCGGTCATAGGCCGTTATGCCGCATACATACATGCGCACATATCCTGGAGTCAGGGGCTCAAAGGTCTCTTTTTTTCGGGTAAATGTATTGTAGATTTTTATAGTCATGATGATTAAATGGCGGCTGCGTTACGCTTTAAGCAGTTAAGTATAAGTAATATATTGATTTTAATTTTTCAATTATGGATTGAGGAATTGAACGCTTTTTTTGGATATTAGTTCGAAAATCCTTGAATCTCTCAATTCCTGAAATTACTATGTTAACTTGATAGTATATTAATTTTCATTTAAGAAGCATGTTTTTTTGATGTCTTGAGGATTTAGAGACAAGAATACTTATCTGGGAGACTATGGGAACAATGTTTTTTTTACAATTTTTAATCAAAGGTGACGTATGCTTAAAGCAGGAATTTTTTTGGATATTGAAAATCTGGTACGATGCGGGGGCTGGGGAATTCGATACCGCGTTGTTAGAGAGTTGGTAGAGGCTCAAGGAGCCACGGTACTACGGGCAAATGCCTATATGGCAATCGATTCGGAGCGGGAAGAAAAGGACATCGACTATAAGAGGAAAAAACAAGAGTATCGAGAAGCGGTCCGACGTGAAAGTTTCCACTTGGTTTTGAAAAAAGTCCAACGCTATAGAAATTCTGAAGGAGATATTATTACCAAAGCAAATGCTGACCTTGATCTTGCAATAGACGCATTATTGCAGTCAGATAACCTGGATTACATACTATTAGGCAGCGGTGATGGTGATTTTTTTAGGCTTGTGCGGGCACTTCAGAACAGAGGAAAGCGAGTAGATCTCCTCTCTTTTTCCAATACCAGCGAAATCCTCCGGTGTGAAGTTGATAACCATTTTTCAGGATACTTGGTTCCCGGACTCTTGCCGTCCATAGACAATTCGTCGCGTATTCGAGGTATAATGCATGTCTTTAACGAGGAGAAAGGATTTGCATTTCTGGCTGTGCGAACAGGTCTTGGTGCGCTGGATATACGTGACGATGTCTTTTGCCATATCAGCGATTTCAGGCACAGAGAGGGACGTGTTGTGACTGATCAGTCCTTTGCTCAATTAAAGACTAGGCAGACGATTATTGAATTCGAACTTGTTGAACGTAGTGATGGCAAGGTAAAAGCAGTTAATGCCACCGAGTTTGAACCGGAAGTGAGATGAGCCTTCAGCTTGCAAGTTGTTTTGCAAGCCTTTCTGAATTTGCGATAGAATCATTGAGACTTACACCCCCAAGCCAATTACATCTGATATAGAGTCCGGGATAAGACCTCAGGGTGGAATCGATTTCAGAAGCAAGGGCATGGTGTCCTTTCTCGTACTGTGGAATGGCCTCCTCCCACCGGAAGATCTTCACAAACTCCGGGGTACCCTTTAACCCAACAAGCTCTGAAAATTCCTTCACGACCAAGTCCAGGAGAGATGAGTCAGGGAGTCCGGCCAGGTCCGGGGCCCTTGCACCACCTACCAGGGTCCTTATCAGTTGATAACCCCCTGGGGCCCTGTTGGGAAAAATGGATGAATCCCAGAGGGACCCAAGGATCGAGCGCCTCTCACTGCCCGGGGCAAGGAACCCGAATCCATTCATGGGATTCTCAGTGGTCCCTTGCTTAATGCCCATGCACACGATACTCACAGGGGGATAATTAATTTTCACTGCAAGTTTTACAATGTCCGGGGCGGTTTCCTTAAGGACCTCTGAAACCGCCTTAACAGGACAAGCCAGCACCACATAGCCGGCATCAAACTCCTCCCCATCTTTTAAAAAGACACGCCAGCCGGTATTCTGCTTTGAAATCGAAGCTACGGAAGAGTTAAGCCGTACTGCAGGACCCAATGCCCGGACAAGGGCATCTACAAGCTCATTCATGCCTGTAGCAAAGGAGGTAAGAACACCGCCGGGACCGGCACCCGGCCCCTTTTTACCCTTTTTCCTTGCATCTCTCTGAAGCTTGATCATTGCCCTGATCAAGCTGCCGTAGTCACGCTCAAGTTCGTGAATTCTGGGAAAGCAGCTCCGGAGAGACAGTCGTTCCGGGTCTCCGGCATAAATCCCTGTGGCCATGGGATCTATGAGGTATTTAAAGGCCTCCTTGCCAAGGCGCCTTCTTGCAAAATCAGACAGGGATTCGTCCTTGGAGAGGTCACCTTTTGACACAAGGGCCTCTGCCAGGACCCTCAGTCGTCCGGGCAGAGAGAGTAATTTCGAGGTTAAGAACTGCGCGGGTGATGCGGGGAGTTGAACCAAATGCCCGTTCTTTATCACAAAACGGCGCCTGGCTGCGTCATTGCTTCTCAGGGGATCAAGTCCGAGCCTGGCGGCAAGGGCAAGAGTTGAAGGCTTGTTGTCAAGGACGCCGTTTACGCCCTTTTCGCACACAAAGCCATCCTCTTTTATGGTCCAGGCCTTGCCTCCGGCCCTGGCATCCGCCTCAAGCACCAGAATTTCCCAGCCAGGCCTGAGTTCCTTGAGGAACCAGGCAAGGGACAGGCCTGACAACCCGCCTCCTGCTATTATTACTCTAGCCAT
>CBETWD010000139.1:0-5962 GCA_965539945.1 uncultured bacterium | reverse complement strand
CCAGCCAGCCCCTGCCAAAAGCCGACAGAGAAAGGGCGGCAAGCCGTACACCGGACCTGAGACATTCATGGGCCGGTGCCCCTTGAAGCATGAGGTGCAAAAAACCTGCATTAAATGCATCGCCCGCACCGGTGTTGTCAACTATTTTTAAGACCTTTTCAGCTGGAATTGTCACAGATACCTCATGACTATAGATGCTCGCGCCCCTTGGACCCTGTTTGCATACTATGGCAGCCCCCCCTGTGTCTTTGAATAGGTTCAAGCCCACAGAGGCATTATTATGACCTGTCCTGTTCTCACTCAGCAGGGGATAAATGGCCTCAAGTCCGGCCTTGTCTGCCATGCCTGTCATTAACTTTACTTCCTCTTCCGTGATAAAAAGTATATCCGTCCTTTTAAGAATGCCTGACAGGGCCTCAATGCCCCTTGCTGCGTAAAGCTCACCCGGATCAAAGGAAAGGATCTGTTCCGGCTTAAGGGCATTGGCCAGCTCTTTCTGGGTGGAGATGCCGCGAGATCGAACCAGGGAACTGAAATGGAGTACTTTTGTATTTAACACGCTTTTCAGGATTGTAGAATCCGGAAATTCCCCCTCACGGTCATGGGGTGCAACAAACATGGCCCTGTCCCGTTCCATCTTCTCTATTATAATAATACAGATTGCACTTCTGCCGACCTGCTTCACAAGGGAAGAATCCACACCCTTCATAGAACTCAGTATGAAATTCCCTGCCTGGTCTTCACCTGCGGTACCGATGAATCCGGCCCTGTGACCGAGACGGCTGAGAGCACATATGGTATTGGCGGAAGAGCCTCCTCCGCTTTTGGCCATGAGGGTCCCTCTGCTATGGAGAAAATCCATAAGGACTTTTGCCGTTTCGTGATCTCCTGATATCTCATGCCCGGGATGGAGATCAAAGCCCGCTGACCGCGCATCCTCAAGGTTACCCACCTCATAGACAAGATCGAGATTGAGTGCCCCTGATCCCAAAAAGTCGATCATGTTGTCAATCACCTCTTCTCGTCTTCTGCCGGACCTTGATCATGAACAAGTTCCGGTGCTTGAAGCGTCCTTGACGACCTTTCTACAGGCGACACCGGTGGAATTTCCTTTTTTGAAGCAGCGCCAAGTTCCGTAAACCGCCGGGCTGCTGGAAGTATTCGACTCTCCAAAGAACCTGCTGCCCTGTTATAAGTCTCTACGGCTCGATCCAGTCCCTTACCCACTCCTGAAAAATGGTCGGCAAACACACTCAGGCGTTCATAGAGTTCGTTCCCGATTTTGCTTATTGCCTGAGCGCTTTCGGCAATTTTTTCCTGTCTCCATCCGTATGCCACGGCACGAAGCAAGGCAATCAGTGTGGTCGGTGTCGCAAGGATTGTGCAGTCTTTTACTCCCTTTTCGATTAACCCCGGGTCCTGTTCAAGGGCCGCACTAAAGAAGTTTTCTCCGGGCAAAAACATGACAACAAACTCAGGGGTCGGCTCAAACTGCTGCCAGTAGGCCTTTGAACTCAATTTTCTCATGTGTTCATGTACCTGACGTGCATGGTCCTTCAGGTGTTCGAGTCTCGACCTGTCATCTTTGGCCTCCATGGCCTCCAGGTATGCCTGGAGCGGGGTCTTGGCATCAACCACCACATTTTTTCCGCCCGGCAGTCTGACTATCAGGTCGGGCCTGATATGTCCGTCATCGGTTGTTACTGTTTTTTGCTCAACGAAATCACAGTGGGGCAACATGCCGGCAATTTCGATAACCCTCTTTAGCTGGATTTCACCCCAACGACCGCGTACCGAAGGGGCACGCAGGGCCTTAACCAGATTTCCTGTCTCTGACTGAAGCTTCTCCTGCGTGGTAATCAGGGACTTTACCTGCTCAGACAGACCGCCATAGGCCTCTTTTCGTGCCTTTTCTATCTCCTGTATCTGGTAGTCAACCTTTGCTAGAGACTCCCTGACGGGTAAAACCAGGTTTTCTACTGCTTTTTCCCGTTGCTTCAGGTCGCCCTGGGCCTCAATCTGGAATTTTTCCAAAGTAGCCTTTGCGAGCTCAAGAAATGACTGGTTATTGCTCTTAAGGGCCTCGGCGGAAAGGGCCTTAAAGGCATCAGCCAGGCTTGTTTGGGCACTGTTTAACAGATCCATCTTCTCTTGAATCGATTTTCTTTCATCTGCAATACGGGTCTCTAATTCTGATAATTGCGTCTTAAGTTGGGTGTTTTCTTCCTGAAGTCGTGAAATTTCGTCTTCCTTGGCATTCAATGAATCCTTTAGTTCAGGAATGCGGGAACTCCTTTCCTCGGCAGCCGAACGTCTCTCAGACTCGACCTGAATTTGATCTCGAAGGTTCCCCGTCTCATCATTTGCCTTTTTAAGGGCGATTCCAAGGTCCTGGATCTGATTGTTTCTTGCAATGAGTTTTTCATTTAGGGCAACACGCTCAGATTCGCTTTCCAACCTTAATTGCCTCCGAACCTGCGTGATTTTGGCACGATGGAAAAGCCAGAAAATTCCAGCCCCTGAAACAATGCCCGCAATAAATATTAAAACCGGAATAATGTTTTCCATAGTCTAACTCCAGGCCGGTTATACCGGTTATAAAGGAACTCCTCCTTAACTTTAGGCACTTTAATTCACTTTCATTAAATCAGTCAAACCCACCATTCCAATACCCCATCATTCCAATACCCCATTTGCGGAGCGAAGTTCCTGCATGTTTTGGAAGTATGTTTTTCTTCCAATGCCTTTTGATTATTGGATAACTTTGTTGATTCAAGCCCTGGTTTGACCTGCTCAATTCCCTTGACACCCCTGGTAAATCTTGTTATCAACTTCAACGCCTTGAGGACGGATTTTTGTATAATTTCAAAGAACTTTGGGAAGGCGCGTAGCTCAGGGGGAGAGCGCTACCTTGACGCGGTAGAAGTCGGCGGTTCGATCCCGCCCGCGCCTACCAGTGCCTGTTTTCTATCCTTATCCCGGAGATTTTTTTAAAAGGCATCTTTTTATGCCCGTTTCAAAGGGCAAAGATGCCTTTTTCTGCTTTGAACAGAGAGACCAATGACAGAGACTAAAACAGATGTCATCGCTGTAACCTTTAATGGTGAGAACACAGAACAGGTTGCAAGCGGAACTCCTGCTTCCGAGTTCCTGGCCGGCGTGCTCAGCAAGAACAGGTCAAAAAAGACAATTCTTGTCCGGATTGACGGGGAATTAAAGGATATTTCCACGCCCCTTACACATGACTGCAGAATAGAGGCTGTATTGCCCGGTGATGATGATACCGTTGAGGTGTTGAGGCATACTGCCGCCCATATTATGGCCCAGGCCGTTAAGGAACTCTTTCAAGACGTACAAGTAGCTATAGGTCCGGCAATAGAAAACGGGTTCTACTATGATTTTGATTACCAGAGGTCCTTTACCCCGGAAGACCTGGAAAAAATAGAAGCCAGGATGAAGGAGATCATAAAGAGGTCTCAAGACATATCAAGAGAAGATATATCCCTGGATGATGCGAAGAAACGATTTAAGAAACTTGGAGAAAAATACAAGCTTGAGATCCTGAATGAACTTGATGATCAAGGGGAAGAAGAGGTCTCAATATACAGCCAGGGAGAATTCGTAGATCTGTGCAGAGGGCCGCATCTCCCTCACACAGGTCACTTGAAAGTTTTTAAGCTCACCGGCCTTGCAGGGGCATACTGGAAGGGGGATGAAACCCGGCCGATGCTCCAGCGCATATACGGCACGGCCTTTTTTGATAAAAAATCTCTAAAAGAACACCTGGATCGTCTGGAAGAGGCCAAGAAAAGGGACCACCGGCGTCTTGGCAAGGATCTGGACCTTTTTTCCATACATGAAGAGATCGGCCCCGGGCTTATTCTGTGGCACCCCAAGGGAGGCATTATCCGCAAGATCATTGAGGACTTCTGGCGCGATGAGCACTTCCGGAGGGATTACGACATGCTTTTCACTCCCCATATTGCCCGCAGGGACCTATGGAAAACCAGCGGCCATTTGGATTTTTACAGTGAGAATATGTATCTCCCCATAGAGATTGACAAGGTCAGCTATCAGTTAAGACCAATGAACTGCCCCTTTCACATAGCGATCTACAACTCACGTATACGCAGTTACAGGGAACTTCCCGTGCGCTGGTGCGAGCTGGGTACTGTTTATCGGTATGAGAGGACAGGCACCCTGCACGGGCTCATGAGGGTCAGGGGATTTACCCAGGACGATGGCCATGTCTTTTGCCGGCCGGACCAGCTCACTAAGGAAATTCATGAAATCCTGGACTTGACCCTGTATATCCTTAGGGTATTTGGGTTTGAACGATATGAAATCTATCTCTCCACCCGTCCAGACAAGTATGTAGGCTCGGATGAAAATTGGGAGCGTGCAACCGACGCGCTCAGGCAGGCACTTGAGACGCAGGGGTTGACCTATGAAATAGATCCTGGAGAAGGGGTATTTTATGGCCCCAAGATTGATATCAAGATCAAGGATTGCCTGGATCGTTCATGGCAGTGTTCCACTATCCAGGTTGACTTTAACCTCCCTGAGAGATTTGATGTGCGTTATATAGGGGAAGACAGCGGGCCCCATACGCCGATCATGGTACACAGGGCACTGTTTGGCTCCCTGGAGCGGTTCTTTGGTGTGCTGATTGAACACTATGCAGGGGCTTTTCCCCTCTGGTTGGCCCCTGTCCAGGCCGTTGTCTTAACCGTAACGGACAGACAGGATCAGTGGGCTGAATCAGTTACCAAAAAGCTTAGGGCCGCAGGAGTCAGGACAAAAGCCGACCTCAGAAATGAAAAGCTGGGCAAAAAGATCCGTGAGGCCCAGCTTGACAAGGTCCCTTATATGCTGATAGTCGGCGATCAAGAAATAATTGATATGACCGTAAGCCCTCGTACCGGAAAGGGGCAGAAACTGACAGCCATGTCTGTTGATGACTTTATTGCCCTGGTGGAAAAAGAGTGCAGGGAAGTCTTTAATTGTTAATAAGTTCGTAGTATAGGAATTTCCATTTTTTGACAGGATTAACAGGATAATCAGGATAAATAAAAATCCTGTTCATCCTGTCAGAGAAGTCCCGCCAAAGGCGGCTAAGTTCAAAACAGGGGGTGTAGTATCGCAAGAGAAATTCCAGTCAATGTAAATTATCGGATCAGGGCCAAGGAAGTACGGCTCGTTGATGAGGATGGGGAGCAGCTCGGGGTGGTAGCTCTGAATGAAGCTCTGGCCAAAGCGGAAGATGTCGGATTAGACCTTGTGGAGGTGGCGCCGAATGCCAAGCCACCGGTCTGCCGGATCATGGATTATGGAAAATTCAAGTACGAGCAAAGCAAAAAGGCCCAGGAAGCCCGGAAAAAACAGACTATTATTCAAGTCAAAGAGATCAAAATGCGTCCAAGAACGGACGTACATGATCTTGATGTAAAAAAGAGGCGAATAAGGCAATTCATTGGTGATGGGAACAAAGTAAAGGTTACCGTGAGGTTTCGAGGACGGGAAAACGCTCACCCTGAACTGGGATATGCCTTGCTAAAAAGAATTGTGGAAGAGATGGCCGACATTGCCGTCTCTGAGAACGTTCCTGTCAAGCAAGGTCCGTTAATGCACACAATACTCGCTCCTAAAAAGGATTGACCTAAGACCCTGATGGGGTTATTAGTTATCTCTTGTGAACTCGCTATAGACGAGTATGGCTTTTGTGCCGCCTGCGGTTTTTCAGC
Source organism: uncultured bacterium (assembly GCA_965539945.1). Taxonomy (GTDB): domain Bacteria; phylum Desulfobacterota; class Dissulfuribacteria; order Dissulfuribacterales; family UBA3076; genus UBA3076. The sequence goes on along the minus strand of CBETWD010000139.1, from coordinate 218 downwards.
AGAATAAAGGATAAATAATTATGCCGAAGATGAAGACTAGACGCGCTGCGGCCAAGCGCTTCAAAAAGACAGGGACCGGGAAGTTCATGTATAGAAAGGCGGGATCGAGCCATATTTTGACTTCCAAGACACGAAAACGCAAAAGAGGCCTGAGGAAAGAGACGGAGATTTCCGAGACAAGGGTCAAGTCAATTAAACAAATGACGCCTTTTATCTGA
>CBETWD010000138.1:0-6061 GCA_965539945.1 uncultured bacterium | reverse complement strand
CAGTTGAAAATGCGAGTTGGTGTTGGAATCCCTTTGTCCCCGCAATCCATCAGGTTTTCACTGAATCCCAATTCAGTTATCTTTATGGTATGGCCTTAAAAATCCTTGGCAAAGAATTGGTATTGTGCTACATGAAAGATCCAATTGTGTATTTTTTAGATTAGGGTAATTATTTCAAAAAATGTATGAATTATTTTTATTAAATGCGTATTATTTTGGAATTTTCCAAAACTACCCAATAGTTTTTTAATTTACCGAAAATTTTTAAGGAGGATGTTAGAATGGCTGTTTATGTATTTGGACACAAGAGCCCGGACACAGATGCTGTAACCGCTGCTATCGCTTTGGCGGAGCTGCAGAAGATGCTGGGAGTTGATGCTGTACCATGCAGGCAGGGAGAACTCAATCCTGAGACAGAACTGATACTCAATAAGTTTGGTTTTGATGTCCCTGAACTGCGTACGGATGTAGAAGGCGAAAAGTTTATGCTTGTCGATCACAGCGATCTCAAGCAGGCCCCGGACAACTGCGACAAAGGGGAGTTGCTGGCAATTGTTGATCATCATAAGATCGGAGATATTACCACTCCCAATCCTATTTTTGCATGTGTCATGCCGGTCGGGTGTACAGGCACTGTTCTCCGTATCCTTTACAAGGACGTTTACAAAAAGGAGATCCCGCCAAATATAGCCGGTATCATGATGTCGGCAATCCTCAGTGATACAGTACTCTTCAAGTCTGTAACCTGTACTCCTGAAGACAAAGAAGCCGTTGCGGACCTTGCCAAGATAGCCGGCATTGATGATCCAATGGCCTGGGGCATGGAGATGGCCAAGGCCAAGAGTGCAGTGGAAGGCGTGCCCGCAAGGGATCTGGTCTTCCGTGACTACAAAGACTTCGATATGGCCGGCAATAATGTGGGAATTGGCCAGCTTGAGCTGGTGTCGCTGGACCTGGTGGCCGACATAAGAGACGATCTCTACGCAGAGATAGAGAAGGTCAAGGCCGAAGGAAACCGTCACAGCGTTTTCCTCATGCTTACTGATATCATGGAGGAAGCCACGGATCTCATGGTTGTTTCAGATGATCCCGGTGTTGTTGAGAAGGCCTTTGGCAAGGCACTCGAAGGCCGGACCGTCTGGCTCCCAGGTGTAATGAGCCGGAAAAAGCAGATGGTTCCCAATCTGGAAAAGGCATTTGCCTCATAGTTTCTAGAAATATTGATCCTTGCGGCCGGGGTATGTCCCCGGCCTTTTTTTTGGTGCTTTTTAAGACTGGAATGTTTATGTTTTATATGGTTTTTTGACCAGCGCAATTCTCATATTGTTTTATTTGATCTTTTGCCAATTTCTGGTATCGATGTTTTGCGGCAAAGGCACAAGGTAATATGACGAAGCGGTTTAGTGAGAATAAGGCTTACGGAGGACTCTAGATGAGGCAGGATCTGAAAGAGCGTTTTGTTGACGGGCAGTTTAAATTCATGGATGAGGATTTTGAGGGCTGCATTTCCGTGTTTACAGAGGTGTTGGAGGCAGACCCTCAATGCGCCAAGGTGTATCAGGCAAGGGCCATAGCATGCCTGAGGTTAAATGATACCGATGCGGCAATTAAGGACATTGACGCTGCAATAAAGTGCGAACCGGAAAATGCCCGTCTTTATTATCACAAAGGGGGTATTTTATTCAAGGCGGAGATTTTGGATGAGGCACTGAAGTGCCTGACAAAGGCAATCGACCTTTCTCCTGAATATGCCCCTGCTTACGCACTGAGAAGTGAGGTCTATGAACGCCTGGGTGATAAAGACGCAGCGGGTCTGGACATGAAAAACGCCATGGTACTCAGGAAAGAGTCGACAAGTGTCGTAGATTGGTAATTTCCACAGTGCCACTTGAAATTTGAAATTCGAAATTAGGTAATGCATCTATATCTTTGTGCTTTTTTCCAATTTCTACTTTCCAATTTCAAGTTTCGAGCCGTGAACGGCTACAAATATTTAAAGTTAATTATTAGTGAGCCTGATATTTTTTATTATCAAGGGCCCGGAGGATCTGTTGACAGAATCCCCTGATCATTTTTACTTCCCTGGATCTAAGTTCCTGTCTTCCCAAGAGGCGCCTCGCATTATCTGCACAGTATTCCGGATTTTGAGGGTTAGTAAATTCAATGGCCATAAATGCCTTTTTTAAATGTTTATACATGCCCTCAAGCTCCCTTGTGGTAGCGAGTTTTGGCTGGAACTTTTTCTCATAGCCCTTGGCTGTGAATAGTTCATAGCATAATATCATAACACTTTGGGCCAAATTGATAGATGAGAAAGCTGTTGTAGGTATGTTAACAAGAGACTGGCACAGTCGTAACTGGGAGTTTGTTAGTCCACATTTCTCTGAGCCAAACAGGAGAGCAATACGATTTTTGGGGCCCAGGTCAATCAATTTTTCTGCTATCTCCCAGGGAGTATGAGTAGGTAAGCGTTGTCGGCCGGTCCGGGCCGTCGTACCCGCGACATGCTGGAATGGGCCTAAAGCTTCCTCAAGATCGTCAAAAAGGAGCATTGTTTCTATGAGGTCTGCTGCCTCATGTGTGGCCATCTTAAGCATCTTTTCCATGTCAAGCCGATATGGGCGGACGACGATTAGCTGAGGGATACCCATGTTGTGGCAGCATCGGGCAGCAGCCCCAATATTTTCCGGATAGCGGGGTTCGTGAAGGATCACGCAGAAGTTATCTAAATCGGCTTTCATTTGAATACATCTAATCCCTTAAACCATAAATTCGCAATCCCTGAATTATATTGGTAACCGTTCACGGGTTCACGGGTTCAGGGTTCAAGGGTTAAGAGGTTCGGGGTTTACCAAAAATTTGAACCGTTGATTCGTGAGCTCTGAATGGAGAAGACATGAATCCAATGAGGTAACCACTCACGGTGGAATATCGTCAAAGATGATAAGGTCAAAACCAACTGAACCTTTGAACCTTTACAGAAATGCAACCCCGAACGGTTCACCCTGTTAAATAGGGTTCCCTACGGGAAATTTAACAAGGTGAACCCTGAACCTGTGAACCTGTACTTATATTGAATATGGCTGAATTAGAGAAATTTACCTTACGCATAGACCCTTCATCGGTCTGTTTTTTTCGTTTCATTCTTGAAGGATATGATAACATGTTCATGCTCAGTACTGTTGACCAACGTGCAGGTTTGGTTGATGTGCGGGCGGCAAAGGGTTCTTTAAAGGACCTTTTGCTTATCCTTAGATCTCTGAAATCCATTATAGGACTTGATCGTATGGACTCAAGATGTAATGCTTGGATAATGGAACAACTATAGAAAAATGAAACTATTGAATTTCAACAATGTGAATGCCACCGGCTTCCGGAATAGGGGGCGCAAAAAGCTCTACCTCGCCACCTTTGGCTGTCAGATGAACGATTATGACTCCCAAAGGATAGCTCAGATCCTCCACGAGAAATACGCACTGACATCAGAACCTGATAATGCGGACCTGATCCTTATAAATACTTGCTCAATCAGGGAAAAGGCGGAAAACAAGGTCTACAGTCTTGTTGGCCGCTTAAAAAAGTTCAAGGAACAAAAGCCCGATTTGATTATTGGTATTGCAGGTTGTGTTGCTCAGCAGGAAGGTGATCGTCTTCTAAAACGTCTGCCATTTATTGACCTGGTATTCGGGCCACAGTGCCTTTACTGTTTGCCTGACATGCTAAAGCACGTAGAAAACGGCATGGGGGCTGTCTTGCGTACTGAACTCAAGCATGATTTTTTGATACCCTTGGTCACTGCCCCTTTGCCTGAGCCCAACCCTGTCCAGGCATTTGTGACTATCATGCAAGGTTGTGACAATTTCTGCGCCTTTTGCGTGGTTCCCTATGTACGGGGACGCGAAGTCAGCCGTCCATCTGAGGATATCCTGGCTGAAATAAAGCAAATACTGGATGAAGGAGTAAAAGAAGTTACGCTCCTAGGCCAAAATGTAAACTCCTATGGCAAAAAAGCAGGTGCCACCCACAGTTTTCCCGGTCTTCTCCGTATGGTGGCTGAAACTCCGGGTTTAGAACGTCTGAGGTTTACAACAAGTCACCCGAAAGATATTTCCCTTGATTTAATGAAATGCTTCCGGGATCTTGATATCCTGTGCGAACACCTGCACCTGCCGGTACAATCAGGTTCCACCACGGTTTTAAAACGCATGAACCGCCATTACACCAGGGATCAATATCTGACAATAGTGGATAAGCTCAAGTCTTTCTGCCCGGACATTACTCTCACTACCGACCTGATTATGGGCTTTCCAGGTGAGACTGACAAAGACTTCAAGGACACCATATCCCTGCTCAAAACTGTAGAATTCGATCAGATTTTTGCCTTTAAGTACTCACCCAGACCCCTTACCCGTGCAGCCAGGTTCAATGACCACATTCCGGAAGAAATCAAGGCAGAACGCATTAAAGCAGTCCTTGAACTTCAAAAAGAAATCGGGCTTGTGCGCTACAAGTCTCTGGAAGGCCGAAAAAAGAAAATTCTTGTGGAAGGCATCAGTAAAAAAAATCCAGAGGAGCTCAGAGGTAGAACTAGAGGCAACCATGTGGTAAACTTCCCAGGACCTCAAGAACTTATTGGAAAATTCGTTACTGTGAAAATAAGCAAGGCATGCTATCATTCTTTAAGGGGGAAAATCCTGATCCATTGAAAGGAGAAGCTCCAGATATTAGAATCTAAATTGAGCGGTTAGCCTTTAGCAGTTAGCTATTAGTTTAATGATTATCGGTCTGCCGCCCTGACAAGCAGGATATTTTGCTATTACAAACTTTCACCCGTTGGGTGTTATTTCTAATTAACGTAATGCCCTGATTTTTCAAAGCTAAACGCTAATGGCTAACAGCTAATCGCTCAACTCGGAGAAATCATGTCAAATATTTCCATGTATGTACACGCAATAACCTTGGACGCTGATTCAAACTCTCCCATACTTATTTTGAAAGAAGAAAACGGGGAAAGGACCTTGCCAATCTGGATTGGTCTGCTGGAAGCCACAGCCATTGCCACAGAGATGGAAAAGATCGAATTTGTAAGGCCAATGACCCATGATCTTTCAGTAAATCTTTTAAAGAAAATGGAAATAAAGATACCCAGGATCGAGATATCCGATCTCAAGGATAACACCTACTACGCCCTGATAACCATCAAGCAGGGAGACCGCGTGCTAACTGTAGACGCAAGGCCAAGTGATGCAGTGGCCATTGCCTTGAGAGCTGATGCCCAAATCTTTGTAAACGAGTCTATTCTTAAAATCACTCAGTCCACTAAAGGGACAGTAATAAAAAATGGAGAAAAAACTCCTGACGAAGAAGGGAGGTGGGCAAAAATCTTGGAAGAGATGGATCCCGCCGCAGTTAGATATAAGATATGAGTTGACAAAATGTTGATGTTTGACCTCCACTGCCACAGTCTTTTTAGTGATGGAGAGCTTATACCCTCTGAGCTGGTAAGACGTGTGGAAATCCTGGGCTATAAGGCCATAGCCATTACCGATCATATCGACTCTTCCAACTTTGATTTTATAATTCCCCGATTGATCAAAGCAGCAAAAGACATCAACCGTTACAGCTCCACAAAACTCATACCTGGTGTGGAGCTTACCCATGTTTATCCTGATCTGATTGCCCCCTTGGCAAAAGAATCCAGGCATCTGGGAGCTGATATACTGATTTGCCACGGGGAATCCATTGTGGAACCTGTCTGCCCAGGGACTAATCGGGCCGCTATTGAGGCAGACATTGATATACTTGCTCACCCAGGGCTGATCTCTGAAGAAGACGTGGAGCTGGCAGTCCGAAATGGTACTTTTCTTGAAATCTCCGGCCGGAAAGGTCACAGTTTCACAAACGGCCACGTAGCCAAGCTTGCCAAAGCTTATGGCGCAAAGCTTATAATCAACTCGGATGCCCATGCCCCTGAAGACTTTATGAGTGCTGAAAGGGCACGGAAAGTAGGTCTTGGTGCAGGGCTTAACTCAGAAGAAGTTGAGTCGATCTATGAAGTGGC
>CBETWD010000137.1:0-6093 GCA_965539945.1 uncultured bacterium | reverse complement strand
ACCTGCCACAGGCCACAATGTCGCCATTATCGGCGGTGGCCCTTCCGGGCTTTCTGCAGCTTACTATCTTCGCAAGCAGGGTCATGCAGTCACCCTTTTTGAAGCTGAAGAAAAGCTGGGCGGCCTTGTGCGTTATGCCATTCCCAACTTCAAGCTGCCTCAAAAAGACCTGGACCTTGAGATCATGTCCATCATCAATATGGGCGTCCATGTCAGGACCGGTAGGCGCTGGGGCAGGGATTTTTCCCTGCAGGATCTGCGGGATCAGGGATTCGAAGCAATTTTTATAGCAACCGGCATGGCCAGGCAGAGGTCCCTCAACATAGAAGGTAGCGAACTGGCCACGGATGGGCTCGAATTTTTGCGTGAGGTTAAAGCCGGAAATATACCGGCTTTGGGCCACAAGGTGTTGATCATTGGTGGTAGCAAAATCGCTATCGAGGCAGCCCGTTGTGCAAGGCGGCTTGGGGTCCGGGATGTAATGGTGATCTATCCCAGGTCCAGGGTCGAGATGCCTGCCCAGGAAAGGAATGTTAAAGAAGCTGAGAACGAGGGGGTCCAATTTTTCCTGATGGCCATGCCTGTGGGCCTCTCCCGCCAGGAAGACCGGCTGCAAATGGAAATGGCAAGAACTGTCTTGGGTGAACCTGATGAAAAAGGGATCAGGCATCCTGTGGTCATGGAGGCGTCCCGGCTTGTGTGGAACGGCGATACAGTCATATCAGCGCTTGGCCAGGAGGGGGATGATTCTTTTAAGACTTTTGGCGAAATTGAGGCCAAGCTCAATCTTACTTTGCGCAAGATCATTAAGGTCAGTCCCACCACAATGAGGACTAACGTAAAGGGTGTCTTTGCCGGTGGCGAAGTGGCTACCGGGGCCCGTTCCGTCATACAGGCAGTTGACTCGGGCCGCAGGGCGGCAGAAGCAATCCATCTGGAGATCACGGGCATGCCTGTGGCTGGGCCGGCAGACGGCCGGTTGAACTTCTCAAAAGGAAAACGTTTTGAGAATGTGGATATGAGAAATTTCGACGGTTACTCCATCCGAATGCGCGAAAGCATGCCGGTTCGTCCTCCGGAGCGGCGCATTGGTGATTTTGACGAGGTGGAGCTGGGATTCACCGAAGAGATGGCCTTACGTGAGGCAAAGCGGTGTCTGCAATGCGGATGTCCAGGCCTTTCCAAATGCACATACCGTGAAATGTGCAGAGACCATAAGGTCGATGCCTCAAAATCGCCTGATCGCCTTATTGCGCCTGTCAATACAGTCCATCATTTTATTACTGCTGATCCCAACAGATGCGTAATATGCCTTCGGTGTGAACAGAGCTGTGAATTTAACGCCCTTGAGCTGGATTATAAGGAAGATAACGGCAAAATAAGCGATATTATAATCAATCTTAATGATAATTGCGTTTCCTGCGGGGCCTGTGTCGACTCCTGCCCCACGGGCGCCCTTACAAAAAATTCGCTGACTGTGCCGTTGCTGCCAGGAGAGGCTGAAACCGTCCGTAGCGTCTGTACTTACTGTGGAACCGGATGCAATGTCGATCTGCATGTAAAGCAGGATGTGCTGCTTGAGGTAAAGGCCGATCCCGGTCAGCCGCCGAATAACGGGGACCTGTGTGTCAAGGGCCGGTTTGGCTTTGATTTTTACCGCCATCCGGAACGTCTTGCCCATCCCCTGATCCGTGAAAACAGGGAGGAACCCTTCCGGCAGGCCACATGGGAGGAGGCCCTTGATTTTGCAGCCAGAGGCTTTGGACGCATTATGGAACAGCACTGTTCTGATGCATTGGGCGTTCTTTCCTCCTCCCGGTGCGAAAACGAAGTGAACTATGTGCTTCAGAAACTATGCAGAGTTGTCTTTAAGACCAATAGCGTGGACAATTGCGCCAGGGTGTGCCATGCGCCTTCTGTGAGCGGACTGAGAATTGCCCTGGGCAGCGGAGCCGCCACCAATTCCCTTGCAGATATCGAGGGGACTGAGGTATTGCTGATCTGCGGTTCCAACACCAGTGAGGCACATCCTGTGGTAGGCATGAAGGTCCGGCGGGCCTTGAAAAACGGTGCCAAGTTGATCGTCATAGATCCCCGGCGCACGGAAATGGCGGAGTTGGCCCATATCTGGCTGCGGCTTGTCCCTGGCACCAATGTCCTGCTTCTAAACTCCATCCTTCATGTCATTCTGGCCGAGGGGCTGGAAAACAAGGACTTCATCGACGCACGGACCGAAGGGCTGGATGCCTTGCGTGAACACATAAAAGACTATTCACCAAAGGCCATGCAGGCCCGGACAGGAGTTTCCCCTGAAATCGTAGAGGCCGCCGCCCGCCTGTATTCTGATACTGATAAGGGAATGATTCTCTATGGCCTGGGGGTCACTGAGCACAGGAACGGCACTCAAGGTGTCATGGCCCTTGCCAACCTGGCCTTGGCAACCGGCAACATCGGCAGACCCAGTGCTGGGATTTGCCCTTTGCGGGGCCAGAACAATGTCCAGGGTTCCTGCGACATGGGAGCGCTTCCCTATGTCTATCCGGGCTACCAGGACGTATCGGACAACAGAGTCAGGGAACGGTTGAGACAGGCCTGGGGAGTGGAACTGCCTGCTAATCCCGGCCTTACCGAGCCGGAGATGTATGAAGCGGCCCGGCGTGGAAAATTCAAAGGACTGTACTGTGTGGGCTATGACCCAGTGCAGACCCAGGGGAATATTAGCGCTGTGCGCCAGGCCTTTGAGGCCATGGACCTGGTAGTGGTCCAGGATATTTTTCTGACTGAGTCGGCAAAAAGGGCCCATGTGATATTCCCGGCTGCATGCTTTTACGAAAAGGACGGCACCTTTACCAATGCCGAACGGCGGGTGCGCCGTATCCGCAAGGCAGTGTCACCGCCGGGTATGGCGCTGCCGGACTGGGAAATCGCCTGCCGGCTGGCCGGGGCCATGGGATACCATATGGCCTATGACGGCCCGGCCGAAATCATGGAGGAAGTTGCCCGATGTACTCCGGTTATGGGCGGCGTACACTATGACCGGCTGGACGGCGAAGGGCTGGTCTGGCCATGCCCGGACAGGGACCATCCCGGTTCCCCTATTCTTCATCGTGACACCTTTACCAGGGGCAAGGGATTGTTTTCAGTACTACCGAATGTGGAGACCCTGGAGACGCCGGACAAGGAATACCCCTTCATGTTGGTAACAGGTCGTCGTCTGGTCCATTACAACAATAGTTCTATGACACGGCGCTGTGAAGGACTACTCTGGCTGGCACCAGAGGAAGAAGTGGAGATCCATCCGGACGATGCCTCACGCGAAGGTATTGTAAATGGTGAAATGGTAATCGTACGCTCAAGGCGCGGAGAACTCGCAGTGAGGGCAAGGGTGACCGAGCGCAGCCGGCCCGGCTCAGTCTTCATGGCCTTTCATTTCCCGGAGACGCCTACAAATCTGTTGACCAGCCCGGGAGTTGACGAAATCGCACAGACACCGGAGTATAAGGTCTGCGCAGTTGCAATATCAGCTCAATGATTGAGCCATTAGCCATTAGCGGTTAGCTATTAGCTTAATGATTACAGGATGTTTTACTATTACAAACTTAGTATTAGCTGTTAGTGGTTAATTAGCTGCTGTTTTCCAAATAGGTTACTAACACCTAAAGGCTAAATGCTAATGGCTAACAGCTAATCGCTCAACATTAGGATTTATCAGGAGAATAAGATATGCTTGTTAAGCAATGGATGGCTACTGAGCCAATAGTCATAGATGAAGATATTTCAATAATGAAGGCCTGCCAACTCATGAAGGAGCATAGTATCAGGCGAATACCCGTTGTTAAACAAGATCGCATAGTGGGTATTGTCAGCGACAGAGACATAAAAGATGCCGCACCTTCAAAGAACGCATCCATGGATGACCATGAGCTTTATTACCTGCTCTCTGAAACAAAAATCAAAGATATAATGACGTCCCATCCCTTGACTCTTAGGGAAAACGATTCCGTTGAGAAGGCCGCGGTGATAATGCTGAAGAACCGGATCTCAGGCCTGCCGGTCGTGAATGATCAGGACCAGATAGTAGGCATGATTACCCAGACTGATATCTTCAAGGTCATGGTCGGTATAACCGGGATATATCGCAGCCCCATACAGTTAGCCTTTGACATTGAGGACCATCCCGGCTCCCTCAACAAGCTGGTTAACATAATTCGCTCTCACGAAGCGAGATTGGCAAGTGTCCTTACCTGCCAGGAACATGTATCTTCCGGGAGGAGAGCGGTCTATGTGCGGATCAGGGATATATCCGATGAACAGCTTGAGACCCTGGTAGAGGAACTGAAGAAGGAGTTCAATATCTTATATGTCATTCGTGAAGATATCAGCAAAATCCCCAAGAAGGTAATAAAGGATGGGGATAGAGAAACGCCGACGTGCGAACCGTTCACGTCGTTGAATACACAAAAACTAACACAACATACGGAAATTTAGAATATATTTTCCCTTATCATCAAGAAGTATTAACTCCATGCTTGATAATTTTTTTAAATCTCTTCTAGCTGTTTGAGTACTGACCCTGTTGTAAAGAAATGAAAAGGGTGGAACGTAAAACAAGTCTTTAATATTGAAAGCAAAATGGACAGGATACTCTAACAATAGCGACAATAAATCAAATTGCCTTTTTGTGATAGCTTTTTGCTGCTTTTGAAATGTGTAATAATCTCTTAAAGCAAATTTTCGAATACAATAGACTATAGCTTCTTTAATATTAGTAAGTGAATGTACCGCAGCATTTAAGGCAAATTCTATAAAGGGTGTAACATCCTTTTTTAACTTAATGCTTTTTGAAAAAGCAATATAATAATCGTCAATGTTTCTATAATAGAAATTTGATAATTCTTTTGGCGCATATTTTATATTAGCAACTTGTAAAATTATCGCCTCAATCAATCTTGCAGTTCTGCCATTTCCATCCCAAAAAGGATGTATAATGCAAAAATGATAGTGGGCAATGGAAGCTCTGATAAAAGGGGAAATTTTTGTAATTTCATCACTGTTTATCCATGAAACAAATTCTTCCATTAGGTTTTTAACATCTTCAAGTATTTTAGGAGGGGTATATATACCACCATGGGCTTTATCTCCTATATGCACAATTCCGTTACGATATCGACCAGGTATATTATGCTCATCGGGCACCTGATCTGTAATAGTTTTATGCAATTCGCGAATAAGATCTTCGGTGAGAATGAAAGGATTGTCAGTGAAATCTATACTTGACAGCAAGCTATATGCCTTGATCAAATTAATAATTTCTTGCTTATCTTTTTTAGTATATTCTTCTAGGTCCTGACCTTCGGCAATTTTTTTTACATCTTCTTCTGTTATTGGATTACCTTCAATGGCCGCGGTTCCTGATATTGAACTATACATAATTTCAGGTTCTAAGCGGGAAGATAACTCCGGTAATATTGGTAAATCAACTATAGTCTCGTTTAAAACGATAGCACGGATCAAAAGGTCGTTAATTTTTTGGTGGTCAAATTTTTCGCTAAAATAAAATTTGCCTGACTTAAATGTCATAAAATCTCTCATGAATTAATCCTCTTCTTGAGCAGGAAAATGTCACATTTATTAGATAATATACAATATGTTAAGCTGATATGCTATCAAATATTGTAACTATATTTGTAACACGGTGTTAAGTCGTTTTCAAGCTTTGGGCTTCTCGATCAAATTGCGGTCTTGATTCGGAGCAAGGCGACGGTAAAAAAGCTCATATTGAGCATTGATGCTCCATCCGAGACCGCAATTTGCGACATGTGCGGTTACACGTCACATTGTGCAACACACGAAAAAGGAAAGAATTATCACGAAAGCACGAAATACCGAAAACACGAAAAGAATATCAGTCAACGTTGACACCTTTGAACGAAAGGTGTCTCATTTTCATTGACACCTGAATTATGCAAACGTAAAGGAGTTTAATGAAAAGGGATTACGTGTAGCCAGATTGAGAATATTGTACGAGCGCCTATTGCTTAAAGGCAAGAGATAAGTCTGTTTGAAGCCGACCACACAAATCTTTTAGCCTGA
>CBETWD010000136.1:0-6125 GCA_965539945.1 uncultured bacterium | reverse complement strand
CCATTACTTTAGACCGATGACATAAGGCGTAAATGTTTTATGCTCTCAGTATACACATGCACAACAATATACACAAGTTATTTTTGAAAATATCAACGAGACATTTCTCTCTCAATATTTTGGGTACGGATTATTTTTGTTTTGACAAAACCGGTAGCAGATCCACTCAGCAGGATGGGTATTCTGTATGCCTTTTTGCTAAATTGCTTAGAACGAAAATACGGGAGAAAAAAATGTGGAAAAGCCGAAAAAGCGCAGCGTATGCGGGTTGCGTGAGTAGCTTTAGCCGACAAGTTTATGCGCTGCGCTGAAGCTGGAAAGGCAGACTTCAATTTTCAATTATTCATTTCGACAAATGTGCCGATAAAATATTTTAAATGAATCAGTAATATATCCTATTTGCAAAACCAGGGAGAAAATCCTCAAGGGACTCGTGAAGGCTCGCGCGCAGTATCGCGTATACCAGTGTGGGATAGGTGTTTTTTGTTTTAATGATAGTTGGAGGACCTTCTAATGGTCAAGAAGTCCACCTATGAAGAATTGAAACAAAGGGTCAAGGATCTAGAGAACGAAGCCCTTGGATACAAACGGGCGGAGGAGGCGTTGCAGGAGAGCGAGCAAAGGCTTTCGCAAATGGTCCAGGGAAGTGCGGTGGCAACATTTGTAATTGATGGCAATCATACCATCATTCAGTGGAACAAGGCTTGTGAGAGTCTAACGGGGTTTTCTGCCAAACAGATGATTGGAACCCGAAATCACAGGTTGGCTTTTTATTCTGAAGAAAGACCGGTTATGGTTGACCTTATAGTAGATAACGTACCAGAGGAGGACATAGGCAGGTGCTACAGCGGCAAATATCGAAGATCTTCGGTTACGGAAGGGGCATATGAGGCTGAAGATTTCTTTCCCCATTTGGGTGAAGGCGGCAAGTGGCTTTTCTTTACCGCAGCTTCACTGATAGACCTTGAGGGAAAAATCATTGGGGCGATAGAAACCTTGCAGGATACCACCGAGCGCAAGCGGGCAGAGGAGGCACTGGTTCAATCCGAAACAAAATATCGCACGCTTGCAGAACAGCTCCCTGCCATCACTTATATTGCAGCACTCGACGAATCCAGCACTACGCTCTATGTCAGCCCCCGGATTGAAGAGATACTGGGTATCTCCCCGGCCGAGTATAAAGCCAACCCTGATTTTTGGGTAAAACACCTTCACCCAGATGATCGTGAGCGAGTGATTGATGAAGTACGTCGTTGTCATGAAAGCGGCCAGCCCTTTATTTCAGAGTACCGTATGATCTCCAAAGGCGGTCGATTGGTATGGATCAGTGATGATTCAGTGACTGTCAGAGATGATAGAGGAAACCCGTTTTATCTACAGGGCGTAATGTGCGACATCACCGAGCGCAAGCAGGCAGAGAATGCGCTGCAGAAAAGCGAGGAGAAGTATCGAAACATCTTTAACAATGCTCAGGTTGGATTATATCGGTCGAGGTTTAGCGATGGCAAGATGTTGATTGTTAATAATCGTATGGCCGAGATGTTCGGCTATGAGAGTACTGAAGAAGCCGTTGCTAACTATGTTGCCTCGGAACACTATGTTGATCCAGGGACAAGGGAAAAGCTGTTGGGCATCTTGCGTGAATATGGCAAGTTCACCAATTTTGAGGCCCGTTTCACAAGATCTGATGGCTCTATTATCTGGATTCAATACTCTGGAATTCTATTTCCAGAAAAGGGCTATTTTGAAGGTGTCGCGACAGACATCACCGAGCGCGAACGGGTGGAGGAGGAACTCCAAAAAAGAATGAATGAGCTTGAAACTTTTTATCGTGCTACTCTGGGTCGAGAGGAACGTGTTATTGAGCTAAAACAAGAGGTAAACGAGTTGTTAGAACAACTTGGTAAAAATAAGAAATATAGAGATAATAGCTAGCAAATAATTGAAAGTTGAATGGGGTAAGATCATGTTTCAAAAAATAAAGTTCTATGATGGGCAAGAACTGGAAGGATGGCAGCCATTCCTGAAGGAACTAAGTAAAGACAATGCTAAAGGCATTCTCTTGTTTGTTGGAGAAGAAACGCCGTTTGATTACAAACAGTTACAACCTCTGCTAAAAACGATGGGTATTGAAGTATGGGGAGGTATTTTCCCTGAAGTGATCTATAATGGCTCGCTGTATAAACAGGGCGTCGTGGGCTGCGTCTTGCAATCTTCGGTTTCACTCGAAGTGGTAAAGGATATGAGCCAATTTAAAGGTGATTTTTCGGGAGATTTTATTTCAGAAAACACTGAGAGCCTGCTTATCTTTAGTGACGGTTGGGCCGATAATACACCGTTGCTAATAGAAACTTTATACGAACAAAATTTCGAAGAAAGGAATTTTATTGGCGGCGCCGCCGGCAGTCTTACAGATATTCACAAACCATCTTTATTCACCCAAGATGACTTCTTTGCGGGAGGAGCCATCATCGCTGCTGTTGAGGACTACATATCGGTGGGAACAAATCATGGTTTGCAGCCTATTTTTGAGCCGGCTATTGCCAGCAGTGTCGATAAAAATATTTTAAAATCAATTAACTGGGAACCGGCCTTTGAATATTATAAAAGGATTATTGAGCAAGATGCCGATATCAAACTCACTGCGGATAATTTCCTTGAAGTGGCTAAATCGTATCCTATTGGAATGCTGAAATATGATAATGAGATCATTCTTCGTTGTCCTGTATGTGTTGGTGAGGAAAACAGCATTGTAGTTCGCAGTGAAATGACTGAAAATTCTGTGTTGGTGATTACGAAAGGATACCCTGATAAATTAATAGCAGCCGCAGGTTCAGCAGTCGAACAAGCCAAAGTTGTTTTTAAAAACAAAAAGAAGATATCCCCGGGCAAAGTTCTCATTGTAGAGTGTCTTTCCAGAGCTTTGTTTTTAGAAGACAGATTTAATGATGAGTTAAAGATCATTGCAAACAAAGCAGGAAATGATGTCTTTCTATTTGGATTTTTGAGTTTAGGCGAAATCGCTTCTACCGGGGATAAATATATTGAACTGTACAATAAGACAGTAGTTATCGGTATGGGCGAATAAATTTTGGAAATTCCAAAAAGGTCTTTTATTCAATACCTCGGTACTTCTTACGAGTTTGCACTTGCCATTGGCAACAGTTTGAACCTTGCCGAAATGCTCCACGAAGTTATTCATACGGTGGTACATAAAACGAATGCTCATCGCGGTATTATCTGGGTCAAAGATGGAGAGAAAAAACTGCAACCTGTAGCAAGCGCCGGAATTAATACAGAAAATATACCGGCACAAGACAGGATAATGGATTTCCAGAATGTTTTTAATCAAATACTAAAAAGACAGCAATATTTGCTTAGATGCAAAGAAGATAAAGATTTTTTGCAGTATTGTTCTGTTCTAACAGGAAAAGAAGAATCTGTGTTGATTGTGCCCGTAGAAAATGTGGCGCTTCTCCATCTAATTTATGCCGGCAGGGAACCAGTGGATAAAACCTTAGCAAACCTGCTTGCCAGTCTTTCTCGAAAGTTAAGCATTGCTATAGAAGCTTGTACGGCTCATGGGAATATCATTAAGGAAATACAGGTGAGAGAGAAAGCAGAAAAGGAACTAACGGAGAAGACAGAGCAACTGATCTCCAGCCAGAAGAAACTTCAAGGGCTTTATGGAGAATCGGAACAAGCCAGAAAGTCACTGCTGAGCATCTTAGAAGATGTTGCGCAAAAAGAGGAGGCGTTGAAGAAAACTACCAAGCTCCTGCAGAGTGTCATGGATAATGCTACTGATGAAGCCATCATAACAACTGACCAGATGGGACTCATTCTCAATTGGAACGAGGGTGGCAAGAGACTTCTGGGTTATGAATCTGAAGAGGTGGTGGGCAGGGAAAGCATTCGGATATTCCATACTGAAGAGTATCTGAAGTCCGGAATAATGGACGTGAATACCAAGAAGATGATAGCCACAAGAAAGCCACTGACTAAAGAACTCGATTATGTCACCAAAGACGGCAAGACGATCCCTGTCCAAGAGATTGTGAGCCCACGTTTTGATGAAGATGGCAAATTCATAGGTATGGTAGGTATGGCACGTGACATCACCGAGCGCAAACTTGCGCAAGAGGAAAGACGAAAAATGCGCACTCAACTTCAACGCGCGCAAAAAATGGAGGCTATAGGTACATTGGCCGGAGGGGTTGCTCATGACTTCAACAATATCCTCTATTCAATGATTGGATATGCAGAGTTGACCATGGATGATGTGCCTGAAGGGAGCGTTGCCCAAAAAAACCTTCAGGAAATACGCAAAGCTGGGAATCGTGCCAAAGACGTGGTTCAGCAGATTCTGGACTTCAGCCGTCAGAGTGAACATGAAAGGAAATTTTTCAGGATTCAACCCATCATAGAAGAAGCGCTTGGACTGCTGAGGTCATCCATACCGACAACCATTAAGATAAGCCAAAGCATAGATAAGGAAAGCGGTGCCATTCAGGCCGATCCCACTCAGATTTACCAGGTGCTGATGAACCTCTGCACCAATGCCCATCATGCCATGCGGGAGAAGGGGGGAGTGCTGGAAGTGACCCTTCTGGAAAAAGAAATTGGTCCGGATGATTCAGAATTCAACCCGGATCTGTTGCCCGGGACATACCTCAAACTCACGGTAAGTGATACGGGTCATGGTATGAATCATTCTGTAATAGAGAAAATCTTTGATCCATATTTTACCACAAAGCCTTTTGGTGAAGGCACTGGATTGGGTCTTGCCATAAGCCATGGGATTGTCAAGAGCTGTGGAGGAGGTATTCAGGTATACAGTAAACCTGGTGAAGGTACCACATTCCATGTCTATCTTCCCCTGATCGAGGAATCTGATTACGCAAAACAATCCATATCCACAGAACCATGAGAAAGCCTTTAAACCAGCAACGAGTAACGAGCAACCAGAAACCAGAAACCAGCAACGAGGAAAACATGGCACGCATTCTTGTAGTAGACGACGACATTCAAATACTCGAGATGCTCAGACAGACGTTAGAGCGCGAGGGTTACGAGGTAATTGGTTCTCCTGACGGCAAGGAGGGGCTGAGACTCTATCGGGAGGCCCCAACCGACCTGATCATTACAGACCTCATCATGCCTGAAAAGGAAGGTATTGAGATGATCATGGAACTCAGGCGAGACTTCCCGGATGTTAAAATTATTGCCATATCAGGAGGCGGCCGCGTTGGACCGGAGAATTATCTATCGATAGCAAAGAAACTCGGTGCAATGCACACATTCACCAAGCCTGTCGGCCGAGAAGAGCTGTTAGGGGTGGTTCGGGAGCTCCTGAAGTAATATGGATATTTTTCCCAAGTTATTTTTGTGCCGGATAGACTGTGGAAGGTTTACTTAAAAAAATGAACATCGAACATCGAACGTCCAACATCGAATGTTGAATGGGAAAAGATGAAGAAATAGATTTATCTCCATAACTTCCTTTGGTGATAACTCCGGGATCGGGGAAATCGGAATCCACGAACTACGAACTACAGACTACGAACTACAAATCACTAATGTGACTTAACTCAATTAACTTCGCGGAGGAAAAATGACTGAGATGCCCGCGAGCAACAAGCAACGAGCAACTAGCAACCAGCAACCAGCAATACAGGGAGGTTGGCAAACTCGATCACGCGCTCGGCAACGCTTCCGAGCAGGATTCTGCTCACGCCTCTTTTCCCCAGCTTTCCCATAACAATGAGGTCAGCACCCCAACTGACTGCCTCATCAATGATCACCTCGTGAGGAGTCCCCTCCTTGATGGTTATGGAGACCAAAACGCCGGATTGACTGACCTCCAGGGACATGTCTTCCGAAAGGCCCTTGCACTTCCTTCCATATCGGCACGGACTTCATTATGGGGCTTGTAGTTAAACCTGCGTAGTTGATCGAGTACAGCCGTGTCCAGTACGTGGAGCAAGAGCAGTTCAGAACCCTGGGTTTGTGCCAGTTGTTTGGCAAGCCTCACTGCCTTCAGGCTGAATTTCGAGCCATCGACAGGGATCAATATTTTGGGAAATAGCCTGTTATCTTCCTTTATCATCTATGTGTCCCCATTT
>CBETWD010000135.1:0-6128 GCA_965539945.1 uncultured bacterium | reverse complement strand
TGCCATACCTCTTTCTTCTGATGGATCTGACAGGCGTTTTTTTAAGATCCGGTGGAAGGACAAGCCTGCCGTGGCAATTGAACCCGCTCCAGGGGACATAGGTACTTTCGAGACCTATAGTTATGTTGATATTGGGAATTATCTGGCCAGGGTCGGGATTCCGGTTCCAAAAATATATGATTTCAACAAAGATACCGGAGTTATTGTGGTGGAGTATCTTGGAGACAGACATTTACAGACAGAGATCCTGGCACTAATCTCCCAAAATAAATGGTCACAGGTCAAAGGGCTTTACCGACAGGCCCTTTCTATGCTGGCAAAGATGCAGGTATGTGGCTGCCGGGGATTCAACCGCAAATGGTGCTATAATTCAGAATATTATGACAGTAAATTGGCTAGGGAACGAGAGGCCTTTTACTTTTTGCAATCATTTGTTGAGGGCCTCATGGGCTTCGGCAAGACACTGGAGCTTGAAGATGAGCTTACAAGGCTGGCTTTACAAGTAGATTTAATTGACAATAAGGAGTATTTTTTGCACCGGGATTTTCAGTCCCGCAATATTTTGGTCTGGAACGGGGCCTTGAGGATAATTGATTTTCAGGGCGGTCGTCTGGGTCCATTGGGTTATGATGTTGCTGCCCTGCTCCTGGATCCTTACGTCGCACTACCTGAGAATATTTGGTCTGAGCTTTTGGAATTCTATCTCGACGAGCTTGATTCTCTGAATATTGCCCTGGATAAAGCTGTGTTTGAAAGGGAGTTTTACCTGCTTGCCCTTTTTCGTACTATGCAGGCATTAGGTGCGTATTCATACCTCTATCTAATAAAGAGGAAAGGCTTCTTTAAGGCCTATATCTCCCCCGCCTTTTCAAATTTAAAGACGCTGCTGGTCCGCAAAGACTTTGAAGAACTGGACAAGCTGAAGTTGCTGGTAGCAGACATCTCTGAGAAGAATCAAAATTCACCACTTAAAATCATAAATGAAAAAAGCGCGTTTTGCTAAAATCTTTATCTCTGTTCTTGCGATCGTTGGACTACTTGCGTTTCTCACTCCATATGTTTTAAAGTCGGAACAGGTCCGCTCCAGGATAACCCATGAGATTACCCATCGACTGGACAGTAATATTGACATCAAGGCTATCTCCTGGCAGTGGTTTCCCCTTCCCCGCATAGCGCTCACTGACGTCCTGGTTTCCAATAACCAGTTAGATGCAGAGGTCCCGAATGTCCTGCTTTTCCCGGACTGGCTGGGTCTTTTCCGTGGCAGACCTGGAATAAGCCGGGTAGTTCTCGATAATCCTAATCTCCATCTCAGGTCCATGGCTCCGTCTGCCGACAAAGAGCCATGGTCACTACCTCCTCTCTCAGCCACACTTATTATAAAAAATGGTAGCCTTGCTTTAGATCCGAAAGGCGTTTTACCAGGACTGCTCCACAACACCAATTGCCTTAATTTTTCAAATGTTGCAGCCAAGATACATATAGGACCTGACAGGGTTAATGCATCTCTTAAATGCACACCACCTTATGCTAAAAGCCTGGAGACCAAAGGCCATTTTATTCCGTCAAAAGGCTCCTATGAGTTATGGATAGACTGCCAAGACTTCAAGCCGCACAAAATCCTCCTTGCTTCCCTGAGCAAGAGCCCGGTTAAGCCCTTAGACTCAGATGTAAACGTAAAGGCTGCCATAACAGGAACCGGTCTTGACGATATAAAGGCCTCAATAAAAGGGGACTTCCCTTGTCTGAAAATCGAGTCACACGACAAAGAAATGCTGTTTTCATGCGTCTATACAGACCTGAGTTTTAAAAAACAGGGGCAGCAAATTCATGTGTCGGTGAACTCGTTGGAGCTTACAGATCCCGGGCTGACCTTATCAGGGGTGATAGAAAGGCGTCAGGCGGCTCTTACTGATGAGGCCCTCTGGCTCATCGACCTCAAGGCAAAGGAAGTAGATCTTTCAGGAGTTAGAGAAAAAGTCCTTGCCCTGTTCGGCAGGCATGATGTGGCCGACCTGGTGTGCAGCATAGTCCTGGGAGGAAAGGCCGGAGCGGCGGCGTATTACTTTGAGGGAACTGTGCCACGCTTTCGAGAACTAAAGGCCATGACCATTACAGCCGACGTGGATGAAGCGCCGATACACGTTCCAAATGTGGATTTGGATCTCGAAAAGGCTTCGGGCCAGATCGAGATCAGAGACGGGATACTGACAGGACAGAATCTTTCAGCCGGATTGGGCGATTCCCTGGGCACAAATGGCTCTCTTGCATTGGGCCTTGTTGGCAAAGACAAGGTCTTCAAATTGGATATGGACCTGGATGCAGACCTTTCAAAACTTCCGCCTCTTTTACACAGATTGGTGCATCATCAAGGGTTCAGGAATGAGCTGGCCAAATTCAGCAATGTCCGGGGCAAGACCTCAGGTCGTCTTATCCTGGGTGACAGATTAAAAAATATTTCAGTGAGAGTGGATGTGTCGAGCATTGATGGAACGGCAGATTACGAGCGGATCACATGGCCCATCAAGATCAATAAAGGTCAACTCCAGGTCCTTCCTGACGAAGTGAACTGGAGCAATGTTCAGGGGGTAGCCGGTCCTCATTCTATCCACGAAACCGGGGGATCAGTAAGATGGAAAGATGAGGTTTTTCTCGATATCAAAAAACTTAATACCTCTCTGGACTCAGGTCCTCTTCTCGCCGAGCTGAAGCGCTATTCCGTGCTGCAAGAAGTTTTCTCCAAAGTACTCCTTTCAATTGATGGTCCTTTGGAAGCAACTGACGCATGGCTTCAAGGACCTGTGAAGAACCCACGGAAATGGGAATACAGCATAACAGCCGACACAAAAGGACTCGATTTTCACAGCCCCCTTCTTCCCGGACCTTCCCACATTGAACAGGCCTCTGTACAGGCTGATCAGGACAATGTTCGAATATCCAGTTGCAAGATGCGTCTTTCAGACCAACAGATGAACTTAAACGGAGATCTCAAACACAGATATTGGCAAGGCTGGCAGGGCCGGCTTGATCTGAGCGGGACTGCGAGAGAAGGTATTTCCCAGTGGGTAAAGGCAAGGGGTTGGATACCCACTCTATACTTCCCCGGCACACCATGCACTCTGAACCATTTAAGGGTTGCCTGGGACCCCAAAAAGACTGACGTAAAGGGAGAGATTATCTCAGATATAGAAAACAAGAAGGCCATAAAGGTAAAACTGGATATCAGCTCCGGTCCAAAGGAGCTCTCTATAAAAGACCTTACTATTACTACTCCGGATGAAAAGGCGAGTTTTTCTCTGAATTTGCTTCAGGCTCCTGGGGAGAATTTACTGCTGAATTGGGAAGGATGCCTGAAAGGGGACACGCTGAACAAAATCCTGGAAGAGAATAAAATATTATCAGGTTATATAAAGGGCTCATGCAACCTGAGTTGTTTTCTGGAAGATCCGAGTTCCGCCCGAATTAAGGGCCCTATAGAGGCATCTGGACTAAACTGGCACTGGGGTGTTTCAGCGCCGATAGCTGTCAAATATGCCAACCTGGCAGGTCATAACTCATGGACAGACATAGAGGAACTCTCTTTGGAAATAAATGGCGAATCAGTGATGTCTAAAGGACGGGCATCATTCTCAAAGCATAATATTGATCTTGACCTGGATCTTAAATCAGATTCTGTTTCATGGGAAAATCTTTCCCAGCTCCTTAAGACATTAAAAGAAAAATACCCTTCTCCGGACCTTGCACCTATTCCCAAATCACCAAATCACCAAATCACCAAATCACTAAATTCCCCCCATTCTCCCCTTTCTCTTACAGGCAGAATTAATTTGGAGTTGGATGGGTTTAAATACACAAGCATAAAAGAAGCGGCCTTTTCCGATAAAGACCAAAAAGTCACCGACTATATCTGGCGACCCCTCACAGGTCAGGTGAAATTCTTGCCTCAGGGGAAAACATCCATCTCTATATCCTCCGGGACAATCTGTGGCCTCAATACTACCGGCACCTGGCGTTCAGGCCCCGGCCCCAGCATGGCCAACCTGTCTATTTCTACTGATCACGAAGAGAAAGTGCTTTTCCAAAACGTGCTTTCATGCCTCGGCCACGACCAAAATATATTAGAGGGCTCTTTCGTCTTTAATGCAAAACTTGAAGGAACACCTGGCAACTGGCAACGGGGCACTGTTGAACTCCGGTCCTCCAACGGCATAATAAGACGTATGACATTGCTCTCCAAGATATTCAGCGTTCTTAATGTTATAGACCTTTTTTCCAAAAACGGATTCCTGGATCTCCTTACTGAAGGCTTTCCTTTTTCACAAATGGAGATTAAAGGAAATATAAAGGACAATAATCTATATATTGATCAGGCAATAATTAAAGGGGAAGGGCTAAACCTCTTTGGTAGCGGAACAATTGATCTGGACGACATGGATGCAGACATGACTGTACTGGTAGCCCCATTGAAGACCATAGACACCATTGTTTCAAAGGTACCTCTGCTGGGGAAGGCCATAGGAGGAAAGGACGCGACAATCGTAGCATTTCCGGTAAAAATCAAGGGACAGATAACAGACCCGGAGGTCACGGTCCTTTCACCTGATGCAGTAGGTGGAGCCATGATAGACCTGGTCAAGAACACATTAATGCTGCCGTTTAATATATTGAGCCCGATTTTTCCATAAATATTCAGTAACCGTTCAGAGGTTCAGGGTTCAAAGGTTCAGGGTTTAACGAAAATCTGAATAAAGGTAACCCTGAACGGTTACAGTATCCAAAGGAGCCGCCTGTAAAAGAAGTGCGTTTTGTTCACGTCTATACCGGGGACGGAAAGGGAAAGACCACTGCCGCTCTTGGGTTGACCCTCCGGGCAGTTGGAGCCGGTTGGAGGGTATTGTTTACCCAGTTTCTGAAATATGGCGAATTCAGTGAAATAAAGGCCCTTAAAAAATTTGGGGAACAAGTCACCATTCGTCAGTACGGCTCAGGCAGGTTTACTAAAGGAAGACCCTCAGAGAAAGAGATGGAAATGGCCCGGACCGGCCTTGGTGAAATAACGCAGGTCATGGAAGAGGGAAGATATGATCTGATCGTACTTGATGAAATAAACGTGGCTGTTCACTTCGGGCTCATCCCGTTGGAAAGCATAATAAGCCTTTTGGAAAAACGGCCTCAAGATGTAGAACTTGTGCTTACCGGGAGATGGGCGCCTAAAGAAATAATGGAGCGAGCCGATCTGATAACAGAAGCGCGAATGATAAAGCATTATTTCGGTAAGGGAGTGAAGGCAAGGGAAGGGATAGAAAAATGAGGGCCGAAAATGTCAGTATGGAGGTCGTGTCAGGTCTTCTTGTCAGGGCGATAGACCGATCCGGGGATGAGATTGAGGCCAGGAGTATGGAAATCATCGCTCAGGAACTGGGTCCCACTACTTTCAATGACCAGGAACTCCCTGTGGTTTACAGGATCATCCATACCACGGCTGATTTTGATTTTGCTGAAAATGTCAGGTTTCATCCTGCTGCAATAAAAAATGGGATAAAGGCCTTACTGGCAGGTAGATCCATACTCGTGGATGTTGGAATGGTGGCTGCCGGTATAAGTCCCGGCATAATAAAATCCTTAGGCGTAAAAGTGGTGGCCCCTATTAAGACCAAGGAGTGCATAGAGATGGCAAAAGACCTTGGTTGCACCAAAGCCAAGGCTGCCATGACCCTTGGGGCCGGGGATGATGTGGGGATTGTGGCAATCGGTAATGCCCCCACCGCCCTCTTGCGGATTATAGAACTGGTATTCTCAGGACAGTTCAGGCCGGATCTAATAATCGGCGTACCTGTAGGATTTGTAAACGCCGCTGAGTCCAAGGAACTCCTGCTGAAGCAAGATGTTCCCTACATTACGGCCCTGGGACGAAAGGGTGGCAGTACTGTGGCAATAGCAATAGTCAATGCCTTACTCCGCATGGCAGTGTAAGAGGTTTTTTGGAAACCGCTTGCAAAACATCAGATTTTGGTCTCTGATAAGGTATAAGAATTCCTAACTGTTCAAAGGTTAAGAGGTCCAGGGTTTATCAAAAATTTGAACCGTTGATTCGTGAGTTCTTCCTGCCCACTCGCCAAGCTTGCGAG
>CBETWD010000134.1:0-6248 GCA_965539945.1 uncultured bacterium | reverse complement strand
CGAGCATCAAAACGGCTGAAAAGAAACAGAAATAGCCATTGAATGTTCGGTATTGGATATTCGTTTTTCATTCGATGTTGGACGTTCGATGTTCGATGTTGGACGTTCATCTTTTAAACGCCTAATCGAGTCTTAACCATGAGTGTCATTTTTGAAGCACTGAAAAAATTGAATAATGATTCTCCAAAGGAGGATCAAAAAAAAACCGGGGCAACAAGGAACAGAACCTTCCGTGTACTTCGAAGGACCTTTACTCTGCCGCGTGGAGTCCTTTCGACTGTGGTTTTTCTGATCATCCTGGGGCTTTCCGTCACCTATGCGTCTCGTTTTGTTGAAACTTTTTTCGGAAAAGGCAACAAGACGATTGTGTCGTCCGAGAACGAACAGATGACGGATAAAATCATCTATGTTCCTTCAGAAGGCGGTGCCTCAGACACAGACAACGAGGAATTCGAGACCGAAATTTTTGAAACCGTCCCTGAAGCTACGACTGGCACGGAAAATCCACAGACCTTGACCGCGCAGTATTTACCACCCATTTCCAAACAGAGGCATGAGGAACCATCCGGCACGATCCGGCAGGTCCACGGACGCAACATTTTGGCCGGTGAGGAAGTCTCAGATAGCAATAAACTTCCTCACAAACCAATGTCCGTGACACCTGAAAAGGGCCTGGAATACAAGGCCGCGACAAGGGAAACTCCATCAACAGCCCGGCTGACTCCTTTGCCTGAAGCCGTTTCTCCTTCTTTCGGCGCAGAGGCCCTGCCGGATCACTCTCCAGACCCAGAAGACGATATGGAGGCAAGGGTTGAACGTATTCGTCTGCTCAACATCGAAAAGACCGCGGAAATCTCTCGACTGATCTCAAGGATAGAAAAATCAATGGCTGTAAATGACATGGATTCAGCAAAAGACCTGATCGATCAACTAGCCCTGCTAAAGGGAGAGGAAAATATTTATGTAATGAACATCAGGGCCTTTTGTTATATGCGTCAGGGAGATCTCGATGCGGCTGCTTCCATTCTGACTGAGGTGCTGGAAAAAGATCAGAATGCCCTTGACGCAGGCATCAATATGGCTGTTATCGAGATCAAGACCAACCAATTGGAAGAGGCTCAAGAACGGTTGGCCAAATTGAGGGAGATCTATCATAACAACCAGACAGTACGAGATCTTATTGAGAAGGTGGGAAGAGTGAGAAGTATGAACTAACGAACATCGAACATCGAACGTCCAACATCGAATGTTGAATGGAAAAAATAAAGAAACAGACTTATGACCTGGAAGAAACGCTGCTCGAGTATTCGCTACGAATCATAAAGAGCTGTTGAATGTTCGGTATTGGATATTCGTTTTTCATTCGATGTTGGACGTTCGATGTTCGATGTTGGACGTTCATCTTTCTAATGAACATTTACAAAACAACTTAGCGCTTATGTGGGTTGTGAGTTGTGAGTGACGAAGAAATGAAACATCTGGGATATTTTGGATTGCAACATAACCCCTTTCCTGTTGCACCTGACATTGAGAACTTCTACCTGTGTGAAAACACAGACCGTATAGTTACTGAGATTGTCCATGGGATCATCACCAGAAAGGGATTTATGGTCTTTACCGGTGAAATCGGATTAGGAAAGACAACTATCTGTCGGAAGGTGATAAGCATCCTTGAAGAAAGGGAAGTGAACACATCTCTGGTCTTTCACACCTTCTATCAGGAGACTGAACTCTTAAGGGAGATCAACAGGGATTTCGGCCTGAATGCCGAGAGTCTGGTCTTGGGTGACCAGATGAAGGTCCTCAGTGATTTTCTTTTGAGCAAGAACCGCCAGGGCCGGAACTGCGCGATCATTATTGATGATGCGCAAAATCTGAACCACAAAAGTCTGGAACTTATCCGAATGATTTCAAACCTTGAAGCAGACCGGGAAAAGCTGGTGCAGATCCTGCTCATCGGCCAGCCGGAGCTCTCAGACGAGTTGAACTCACATGACCTCCGGCAACTGAAAAGCCGGATCATGATCAGGGAGGAAGTAAAACCTCTCAGCCGGGAAGAGTTGACCGGCTATATCATGTTCAAGCTGAACATGGCCGGCGATACAGGTAAGATCCGCATCAGCAAGGGTGCGGCAAGGAAAATTTACAAGTTCACCCATGGGAATTACAGGCAAGTCAACAGCCTCATGGAAAGGTGCCTATACGTGGCGTTTTTGCAAAGCACATTGGAGATCAGCGGGCGGATAGTGACTGATGCCCAGAGAGACCTGCACCCAGGGGAAAGGGTGTTCATCAGCAGGCGGCTCGCTTGGGGCCTGCCGGGTGCGTTGGTTTTTTGCGCTGCTGTTGGGATTTTGTTCCCAAACACGTTTTCTATGGTTCCGTGGACCGGGCAAGATGACCATATCAGCATGTCTATCGTCAGTGACGGTATTGGTGGCATGTTAAAAAAAAGTGTGCCGCTACAAAGCCGTGAAGCCAGCGCCTCTTCTGATGAAAACAGCCAAGGAGCCGGCTCGGTTCCGGCCGTGGTCATTGACTTCCTCAAAGGTTACGGGCTTTCGGAATTTGGAAGTACCCTCTATGAAGCCATGAAAGAAGACCGGCTCCATGAGGTCGCTTGCGCCATATTTGAGCAGACAGGGTATCAGATGGTGCAACTGGACAGGGATCCGGTCAACATCCGGGACCGCTATGGCCTTTTGAGTATGGCTGACAAACAACGAGGAAGCAAATCATATCTGCTCTTCTGGAAGCCTGGTCTGAACGTGACGAAATTCTATCTGGGCTATCAGGGACAAGAGATCAAAAAGCTCCAAGAACTCTTGGCAGCTCAGAGACTATACAATTACTCACTGGACGGCATTGTGGGACCAAGGCTCGTGGCTGCGGTGAATTGTTGCCAGGACGCCTTTGGCCTTGAAGTAACCGGCCTGCCGGATCCAAGGACCATTTTCCTGCTATGCCATGCACAGGGAGATATCCGCTCATGAATGGTAAAAAAGCCCAAAAACCCCTTGGCCAAATCCTTAAAGAAAAGGGAGTGATTTCCGAGGACCAGATCAGGTTTGCCCTGCAGGAACAGAAGATCTCAAAAGAAAAAATGGGGGAGATCCTTGTCCGGCTCTGTTTCATAACCGAGTATGATGTAGCAACCACCCTGGCTGAACAGGAAGGTATACCATACATCAACGCAGATGAAGTCGTACCCTCGGAAGATGCCCTCCGGCTCTTTAACAAAAACCTGTGCCTCAACCATTCCTTTCTTCCGCTTACTGTCGTAGACAGGTCCCTGGAGGTCGCTTCAGTCTCTACTTCAGATCCCGGCCTCAGTCAGTTAATAACCAGGCAGACCGGCCTGAAACCCAAGTTCTACTTGTCTGAAAAGACAAAGATCATAAATGCCGCAAACAAATTCTATTATTTTGTTGAGAATCCCATTGAAAAACTGATTGAAACCGAGGTAAACATCCTGTCCCAAGATGCCGAGATGGCGCGAGGCATGGATAATCTGGTCCGGCATGTCTTGCATCTGGCGGTCAAGATGCGCGCATCAGATATCCACATACGACCCATGGAGAAATCCACAAATATCTCTTTCCGCATCGACGGCGTCATGACATCCGCACTGTCCTTGCCTCCAAGTCTCAGCAGGATAATTTCCACCCTTAAGATGAAGGCCGACATGAACATTGCTGAGCAGAGACTGCCTCAAGACGGCCGTTTTTCAGCAATCATCCTCAGCAACAACTATGATTTCAGGGCATCAACTATTGTCTCTCCATATGGAGAGAACATGGTTCTCAGGATCCTGCCCACGGAAAGCGCCCTCATGGGCCTGGAGCAACTGGGGTTCTTTGAAAAAGAAGTCAGGAGAGTACAAAAGCTGTTCAGCGAACCGTTCGGTATTGTGCTTCTCACCGGACCCACCGGTTCGGGCAAGTCCACAACCCTGTATGCCGGAATAAGGAGGCTCAACCTCCTTGAGAAGAACGTCCTTACAGTTGAAGAACCTATTGAATATGACATACCTCTTTTGCGCCAGACCCAGGTCAACGAAAAGGCCGGTTATACCTTTGCCAGCGCCATCAAGTATTTCCTCAGACACGACCCCGATGTCATCCTGGTTGGTGAGATTCGTGACCGTGAGACCGCGGTAACGGCTGTAACGGCCTCGACCACCGGCCACCTTGTCCTTTCAACTCTCCACACAAACAATGCTATCGGCGCCATTGCCCGGCTCAGGGACCTGAGTATAAGGCCCTTTCTGATTGCAGAATCTCTTATCGGCGTTGTGAGCCAAAGGCTGATCCGGCGGATATGCCCAAACTGCAAGGAGGAGTATGTTCCCTCTAAATGGGAACTGGAGTATTTGAAAGACCCCTCCATTGAGAAACTGTGGAAAGGGAGAGGTTGTGAAGCATGTAATGGATCAGGTTACTTCGGCAGGACCCTGATCTATGAACTCCTCTGTGTGGACAAGGAGCTATCCCGGTTGATTGACAGGGAATCTGAAATAAGACTGATAGCCGAAGAGGCAAAAGAGAAGGGATTTGAAGACATGTTTGCCACAGCCGTGGAAAAGGTCAAACTGGGTATAACCTCAGTGGAAGAAATCACGAGGGTGTTGGGACATGTGAAGTATGCGTGAGTGGGGGTAGGTGGAAGGTAGTAGGTAGAAGGTGGAAGGTTTAATGAAAAAAGATGAACATCGAACATCGAACGTCCAACATCGAATGTCGAATGGGAAAAGATAAACTACTAAAAAGATGAACATCGAATGTTGAATGGGAAAAGATGAAGAAACAGACTTATGACCTGGAAGAAAGGCTGCTCGAGTATTCGCTACGAATCATAAATAGCCGTTGAATGTTCGGCATTGGATATTCGTTTTTCATTCGATGTTGGACGTTCGATGTTCGATGTTGGATGTTCATCTTTTAATGTAACCTGTGAATGTTTACAAAACAACTTGGCGCTTATGGGGGTAGTTAGAAGGTGGAAAAGAGTTGTGAACTACTTTAAATATAAGTTGCTGGAACCTACAGGGAATATAGCCTCCGGTGTCATCAGACTCCCTTATAAGGACATATTCTCCGCGATTTCCTGTTTGGAAAGAGGGGACAATACGACGATCTATGTAAGAAAATTGAATCCCCTGACCGGTTTTCTCTTTCAACTGTTTACGCTTAGAATACGCGGAAAAATCACAAGACCTTTTCAGGCCGAGTTTCTGCACAATGTCTCTCTGATGATGCGTGCCGGTATTTCCCTCACAGCGGCACTTAGGGAGGCGGCAGGCAGTTCCGGCAGGCCCGATTTTGAAGCCGACATACAGGATATGATTCGTAACATCCATGGTGGGGCCGGCTTTTCTGAGACAGCGAAAAACTACCCATACATCTTTCCTCGCACCGTCGTCCACCTTATACGACTGGGAGAAGATACAGGCAAGCTTGACAACATGCTTGCAGACGCATCAGATCACCTGACCAGGATTCAGAAAATCATCACCGATACCAAGCAGGCCCTTTTGTACCCGTGTTTTGTACTTCTTTCCATGGGCGCCGGGCTCCTGTTCTGGTTCTATTATGTCGTGCCCAAAATCGTCGGTCTGTTTAAAGACATGGATGTTGAGCTCCCTCAGTTGACAATTATTATTCTGAAGATCTCCAACTATGTTCAGGACCACTTTTTAGGCATAATATTTGGGATGGCGGCAACCATCCTCACAGTGGTTCTCTCATATAAGAACAACCGCAGGATAAGAAAGGCAGCCGATACCCTGTTGCTCAACCTGCCGCTTTCCCGCACGATTATATCAGCATCTGTCATAGCCTCTATCACTGAACACTTCAGTCTCTTGTTGAACGTTGGTATAGATATAGCTAGATGCATAGATATTCTCAAGGATTCCACAACAAACGAGGTCTATCGAGATAAACTGGTTGAAGTGAGAGAGAGCCTTAACAGAGGCGAGGGTGTAGCCGACTCTTTCATGCGGGCTCACATCTTTCCGCCTTTTGTAGTCAGGATGATCAATGTGGGCGAACAGAGCGGTACACTCCCTGAGCAGCTCAACCATATTGCCGGGGACTACAGAAACAGGCTTTCAGTCCTGGTGGCAACCATAGGCAAGATAATTGAACCGGCCGTTCTAGTAATTGCCGGAATCATGTTTGCTATTATTATTGGAGGATTATTCCTGCCTGTGTACGATCTTGTGAGCACGCTGGGAGGGAGGTAAG
>CBETWD010000133.1:0-6256 GCA_965539945.1 uncultured bacterium | reverse complement strand
CGAACATCGAACGTCCAACATCGAATGTTGAATGGGAAAAGATGAAGAAACAGAAGAATTAATTAAGATTTTCGTTACGAGTATTAAAACGGCTGAAAAGAAACAGAAATAGCCGTTGAATGTTCGGTATTGGATATTTGTTTTTCATTCGACGTTGGACGTTCGATGTTCGATGTTCGACGTTCATCTTTCAGGGCAAACGGAGTCCCTGTGGCCGACCATGCCTGGTGATAAGCGCTTGGTGGCCCACACATCGGCAAAGCCGGGAGAATAGGAAATGGATGGATGTATCGGTCGTTGTCTGAGGGTGAATCTGACCGAAGGAAAACACCGCATAGAGGAGATCGATCCGAGACTCTTTGAGAAATTTCTTGGCGGACGCGGTCTCGGAGTAAAGGTCTTTACGGATGAGGTCGATCCTCAGACAGACCCCCTCTCACCGGGCAACAAGCTCATTCTTGCCTCGGGTCCGCTGGTCGGAACAGGGGCCATAACAGGGGCATCCTGCAATGTCATAACCAGGTCTTCATTAACCGGAACTCTGGCCTGCGCTAAGACCCGTGGGCATTTCGGCGCTGAGCTCAAGTTCGCCGGATTCGACATGGTCATTATAGAGGGTAAGGCCGAAACACCGGTCATTCTCTCAATTATTGACGACAAAGTTAGAATACTTCCTGCTCTGGAATACTGGGGACGTTCTACTGCTGAGACTGAAGACCTGTTTAAAAAGAACCTTGGTGATCCCTGGATCGCGCGGGAGACATTCTTGGTGTCAATCGGCCCTGCAGGCGAACGGTTACTCCCATTGGCTAATGTTGTTAACGACCATTATCTTTCTGTAGGAGGAGCCGGTACTGGTGCGGTAATGGGATCCAAGAATCTCAAGGCCATAGCTGTGAAGGGCCAGCACTCCCTGCATGTGGCAGACGGCAATCGGTTCGTGCAGGTGGTCAACACCTTGATCAACAAGCTCAATAGCGCCTCCCTTGCATCCCAATCCATGACTCAGTGGGGAACCGCTTTTCTGGTGGGGTTGTGTTATCAAAAGGGGATACTGCCGCAAAACAATTTTCGATGGGCGTCCCTTTCATTGAAAAACATAGGTACCGAGGCCTTAAACAGTGCTTTTGTTTTGAAGGCTCGCGGCTGTTTTGCATGTCCTGTTGCATGTATTAAGAAAACAGTTGTTAAACACCCCACTTATCAAGGAAAAGGCATGGTGCCCACCTATCTTGCAATCGGCGCTCTGGGAGTAAATTGCGGGATCAGCGATCTTTCCGCAGTCGGCATGGCGAGTATGCTGTGTGCTGAAATGGGGCTTGACCCGGTTGCCGCAGGAGGAACCCTTGCCACTGCCATGGAATTGGTGGAAAAAAAGGTGCTTTCACCAGAGGAACTCAAGATTGACCTCCGGTTTGGCAATGCTGAGACACTGATACAGGCCCTTCGCCTGATCGCCACGAAAAAAGGGCATGCCAAACGCCTGGGGCAAGGCGGAAAGGCCCTGGCTGAGTCCTCCGGAAAGCCGGAATTTTTTATGGGCGTAAAGGGTCTTTCTCTAACACCGTTTGATCCTCGCGCCATCCAGGGAATGGGGCTCCATTTTGCCACGAGCAACTACGGGCCTAATCATCTGTATGCCAATACCTTTTTTGATGAACTTCTCAATGTACATGAGAACCTCGATCCGTGGGAAATTGAGGGAAAGCCGGGACTGGTCAAGCGATATCAGGACACCAGTGCTGTCATGGATTCCCTGGGCCTGTGCAACTGGCCTCTGATGGGACTCAAGTTCAATAATTATGTCCCACTCGTAAACAGTTGTCTCGGAACAAGCTACAAGGCAGATGATCTGCTCCTTATTGGAGAGAGGATATGGAACCTGGAAAGGGTGTTTAATCTGAGCGCAGGATTCAACAGCTCACACGACACCCTGCCTGACAGGTTCACCAAAGAACCCATTTCCGACGGGCCTGCTGAAGGACAGATCAGCCGCATAAGTGAAATGATTCCGGAATATTATCATCTGAGAGGATGGAACGAGAAAGGCGAGCCTCCGCCAGAGACCCTGAAGGCATTGGAACTGGAGGATGAGTAATGCCTAGGATAAAAATTGATCATACCAAGTGTACCGGCTGCAGGCATTGCGAGATTGCGTGTTCGCTGAATCATGTGGCAAATACCGCGAATCCGAGGCGCGCCCGCATACGAGTGATGAAAGACGGGGATCAGTATTTTCCTGTAATCGCAGGTCCTTTTGTAGATGCTGCCTGCACGTCAAAACAGACCATAGTAATAGGTGACCAGACCTATGACATGTGCGCTTTGTGCAGGGCATCGTGTCCGCAGAAACCGTATTTCATAGAGGCCGAAACCGGTATTCCCTTGAAATGTGATTTTTGCGGTATACCGCCGAACCCGTCGTGTGTGCGCTGGTGTAACACCGGGGCACTGGAACTGGTGGAAGATTAGGAGAGAACATTCCAATGAAAATTGATGCCTCCAGGGAGGATTTGGTTGGCGCTGCAATGGTTGTCGGAGGCGGAATTGCCGGAATCCAGGCTGCCATGGACCTGGCTGATGCCGGGTTTTATGTCTATCTGATCGAAAGGTCATCAGCCATAGGCGGTATTATGGCAGGTCTGGACAAGACCTTTCCAACCAACGACTGTGCCATCTGAATTCTCGCACCCAAGCTGGTAGAGGCCGGGCGGTCTCCTAATATAGAAATCATTACAAACGCCGATATTCAGGAAGTCTCGGGTACTGCCGGGAATTTCAGTGTCAAGGTGTTGCGACGCCCCCGTTATGTGGATGAAACCAAATGTACAGGATGCGGGGTCTGCGCCCAATATTGCCCGGTTACTCTGCCTGATCCCTACAACCAGTATTTATCCCCTAAAAAGGCTATTGATATCCTTTATACTCAAGCCATACCTTCCACCTATTCCGTGCATCCAGATCATTGTCTGTTCCTGAACAGACAGGAGTGCAAACAATGTACCCGTGCCTGTCAGACTGGGGCCATTGATTTTGACCAAAAGCCGGAGGTTGCCGTCTACCATGTTGGTGCAGTTATCATATCTACCGGCTTTAAGGAATATGACCCGGCCCGCATAAGTGCCTATCACTACAAGGACTCTCCCAATATCGTTACAGGTCTGGAATTTGAGCGCATATCAAGTGCTTCCGGTCCCTATATGGGGAAAATCCTGAGACCTTCGGATTTGGAAAAACCAGGGAAGATCGCATTAATACAATGCGCAGGTTCCCGTGGCAGCACATCAGGCAACACGTACTGCTCGTCCGTGTGCTGCAAGTATGCTGTTAAAGATGCCATTGTGGCCCTGGAGCATGAGCCGGACCTGGACATTACGATATTTTTTATGGATATGCGAATGCACGGCAAGGGACTGGAGAGTTTCTATGAACGTGCAAAGGAATTGGGAATACATTTTATCCGGTCCAGGGTCTCCGAAATAAGACGTGATTCACAAACAGAAGACCTGATCCTGAAGTATGTCACTGAGGACGGCTCATTACACCATGACATATTTAATCTGATTGTGCTTCCCATGGGCCTGGAGGCCCCTGATGGGAACTTCACCCTGGCAAAGGCCGCGGCCATAGAACTAAATCCCCATGGTTTCTGCCGGACAGAGCTGTTTGATCCGCTTTTTACTTCCAGAGAAGGTATCTATGTTGCCGGTGGATTCCGGGGACCAATGCCCCTTCCTGACAGTGTCATGCAGGCCGGCGGAACCGCTGCGTGCGTGACCGAACTCCTAAGCCCTGCCCGCAACACACTCATATCTGAAAAGGCATTTATTGAAGAGCGTCCTGTGGAACAGGAACCTTTGAGGATCGGCGTGTTTGTGTGTAATTGCGGCAAGAATATAGCAGGAGTAGTGGATGTGGAGGAGATGAAAAAGTATGCTGCCACCCTTCCCGACGTGGTTATCAGCACTGACAACCTCTATTCATGTTCTGAAGATACACAGGTGTTGATCAAGGAAACAGTTGTCAAAGAAAAGCTCAACCGTGTTGTTGTGGCTGCCTGCACTCCCAGGACTCATGAGCCGCTGTTTCAGGAAACCATCAGAGAGGCGGGATTGAACAGGTGCCTCGTGGAGATGGTAAATATCCGGGACCAGTGTTCCTGGGTCCATGCCCATGAAAAAGAGGAGGCCACACAAAAATCAAAAGACCTGATTCGCATGGCTGTTGCAAAGGCCGGGTTGATCCGGCCTTTGGCTGAACCGGTCATAGACGTTATTTCAAAGGGCCTGGTTATTGGCGGCGGGCTTGCCGGTATGACCGCCGCGCTGTCACTGGCCGAGCAGGGTCTTGAATGTTATCTGGTTGAGAAAACAGCTAAACTGGGGGGCAATCTCCACAATATCCATTACACCCTGGAGGGAGAAAATCCGCAGGACTATCTTAAAACGATTGTTGATCAGGTCAGAAACCATGGGCTTATTCATGTCTTTATGGAAGCTGAGATAGAGAGTGTCAATGGTTTTGTGGGCAACTTCCAGACAGTGATCAGTGCCGGAGAGGGTCCTCAGAAAAGGACGGCTGAGCTTCAGCACGGAGCAATCATCCTGGCCACCGGGGCTATGACCTTCAAACCGGATGAATATCTGTACGGGAAAAGCAGGCACGTAGTGTTGCAGCATGAACTGGAAGAAAAACTGGCCTCCGGCGGATTTGTTCCTACCGGAGATGATACGATTGTAATGATTCAATGTGTGGGTTCCAGGGATGACAGCCATATGTATTGCAGCAGTATCTGCTGCAGCATGGCAATAAAGAACGCGCTGAAGATCAAAGAAATCAATCCTTCTGCCAATGTATATGTCCTTTACCGGGATATGGGAACATATGGATTTCATGAAGACTATTACACACAGGCCAGAGAGCAGGGGGTTGTATTCATCCGGTATGACAGGGACAACAAGCCCAAAGTTACCGAAGTTGATGAAAGGTTGCGCATAACCATCAAGGACCTGCTCATTGACAATGATGTCGTAATCCATGCCAATCTGCTGGCTTTGAGCACGGCGATCGTTCCACAGCGGGACGATACCTTGGAGCGTATACTGGCAGTACCGCGTTCAGCAGACGGGTTTTTACTGGAATCACACGTCCAGTTGAAGCCCGTGGATTCATACATTGACGGGATCTTTATATGCGGCATGGCGCATTTTCCAAAACCGATTGACGAATCTATTGCCCAGGCCAAGGCAGCGGCATCCAAAGCAGGTATCCTGCTGGCAAGGGGCCATGTCAGGGTTGAGCCGATTGTATCGTCCTGTGATCCGGATAAGTGCATTGGCTGCGGTATCTGTGAGTATTTCTGCCCTTACAATGCGATCAAGATGACAAAGAAGGGCAAGCTCAAGAAGGCCGAGGTCATCGTTGCCGCGTGCAAGGGCTGCGGGGTTTGTGCTTCCTATTGTCCGGCCAGGGCCATCAGCATGGGGAGGTTTACAGATGAGCAGATTCTTGCCCAAATCGAGGCGTTTGGGAGGAATTAAAGGACGATATTATGGTGAGTAAACCAAGAATACTTGGATTTTTGTGCCACTGGTGTTGTTATGCTGCGGCAGATGCGGCAGGTGTGGCCCGGTTTCAATATCCGCCTCATATCAGGGTAATCAGAGTGATGTGCACGGGCAGGATAGATCCTGTGTTTATCCTGGAGGGATTTCTCCAGGGGGCGGATGGAATATTCGTCGGCGGGTGACACCTCGGAGAGTGTCATTACCGGTCCGGTAATTATGAAGCCATAAACAAAATCGCCTTTATCAAGATGATTCTGGAAAACCTTGGGATCGAGACGGGCAGATGCGCTCTGGAATGGGTCTCTGCTGCTGAAGCCCCTCGTTTTGTACAGGTGATAACGGAATTTGATGCACGTATCCGGGATCTTGGCCCCATAGGACACAGCGAGGGTCTGGATCGTCAAACCTTGATGCACAAAATAAGGGCAGCCAAAATCGCTCTGGAAGGAAGAAAGGTGCGGATGTCCCTTGCAAGGGAGTCAAAGAAGATGAAAAAGCACGGGACGTATGGCGAGTTCCCTTCCAGAGAAAAACTGTCAACAACTATACAGGATGAAACAACCCTGTATGAGACGCTCTTGTATTTACAGGAAAGGGAACGTCCTGCTTCGGAACTGGCGGAGTTGCTGGGCGTCTCTTTAGATCAAGCCGCGTCCTGCGTAGAGACCCTGAGAAAGAAAAAGATGTGG
>CBETWD010000132.1:0-6280 GCA_965539945.1 uncultured bacterium | reverse complement strand
CCTGAGAATGTGGCCAGGGAAATTATCAAACATCGCATGTTTGGATTTGATTCTGCATAAATCCAATTGGATTAACCGGGGCGTTTTCGTGGTTTGTCTTATGATAAGGGTAACCGTTTATGGGGTTACAACGCCCGTTTTACCACAACCTACCGAACTGTAAGCGTTTACAGGGTGCTGCAGATGCGAGGCGGAGGGTACGCAGACGTACTTCCTGTACTTCAAGTGCTCGACAACAAAGCAGATGCGGTGCCCTGTGAACGCTTACTGATACAGTTATGAAGATACCAGTAATTGATCTGAGTGAATGTGATGATTGCGAGGCATGTCTGGAGCTGTGCCCCACTGTCTTTAGAAGACACGATGCGGGTTACATCGAGGTGGTTGACCTGCCGGAATATCTGGAAGAAAAGATAGATGAAATCATCAAGAATTGTCCTGCCCAATGCATTACCTGGAAAGAAGTCTGAATGATTCTTAAAAGATGAACAAACTCAATTCGTTGTCAAAAATAGTCATACTGGTCGTTTCCATTGTTTTTCTGGGATGTACCATGGGAAAAGACTATACGTATGATAACATCGTGACCGAATACAACCTGGAGCATTATGAGGCAACGCCAAGCACACAAACGGAATCCGAGCCGGACCTAAGTTATCTTAAGAGACCGATTTCCATACTCGATGGCATCAGGATCGCCATTCACAATAACCCTGATATTGATATTGCAATCTCCCGCATCAGGCAGTCAGAGGCCACTATTGACGAGGCCAATGCCGCTTTCTGGCCATCACTGGCCTTTTACACAGAATATGTAAAGGCGGATTCCCCATCTACTTATCTTTTCAAGAGAATAGATCAAAGAAGACTCGCTTCAGGGACGGACTTTAATGATCCAGGCAGAATTGAAAATTTTGAAATAGGTTTTTCTGCCAGGTGGAATATCTACAACGGCGGCAGGGATGTGTTGAGGAAAAAGATGTCTGAAACCGGCCTGGAGATCCACCGGTTGGACCGTCTGACCGTAGAGAATGCCCTGACCGCATCGGTGATTCAGACATATTACAGTGCGCTGGCAGCAAAGGACTTTATCAGGATCGCCAAGGAGTCTGTCGCAACGGTTGACAGTGAGCTGCGTGTAATGCTGGTGAAATTCAACGCAGGCGGGGCCCTAAAATCTGACATACTCTCTCTGGAGGTCCGGCTTGCACTGACCAGGGAGAACCTGATCAGGTCCCAAAACAACTATAAACTCACTCTGGCGGCCTTGGCAAATCTGATGGGTGCTGATGCCGACACAGAGATTAAGCTGTCTGGAGCTGAATGGCAGCCGGTGGAGCTTCCTGCTGATTATGATGACGGTATCGTTACTGCATTGGGCATAAGGCCGGAGCTATTGAAAGCAAGAAAGCAGATCATTCAATCCAGGATGGCCCTGGACATGGAAAAGGGCGGTTACCTCCCGCGCCTTGATGCCCACGGAAAATACTACAGTGATGACCCGGGCCTTTCATACAACGGGAACAGGGCCAACTGGTTAGCAGGGGCCATTTTGAACTGGGATGTTTTTACCGGTTTCAGCACAGGCGCCAAAGTCAACAAGGCAAGGGCTGTGCTGGATCAGATGCTGGCTGCTGACCGCAAGACCACACAGTCCGTTCAATTTGATGTGAAAACCGCTTATCTAAGGATGTCCGAGGCAAAAGCCAGGCTTGCAGTGGCCAAGGCAAGTGTTGCGCAGGCCGAAGAGTCGTTGAACCTGGTAAGAATACAGTATGAAGGGGGATCGGCCACAATTACCAGGTATCTGGATGCCGAGCTGGCGCTGAACACAGCCGGAGTCAGAGAAACCTCTGCTTTTTATGACTGGAAAAAGGCCCAGGCGGATATTGGCCGGGCCCTGGGATACTGCGGATTGTGCGCCCGAAAGGAGTTGTCCGGCAATGGACAGTAAGCCCTGGAGGTTTTATAAAATACTTCCGCTGATCGGCGGTGTGGTCCTTTTTATAGTGCTTATTCTCTATATGGGCGGCTTTTTCCGTACCGGATTGATTAAACCTGGATTACTCAAGACAGTAGAGACGATGGAGGTTGCTCCGGATAGAACAGCTTATGCTGCAGTAGAAGATATCACTGAGTGGTACGAGGCTGTGGGGACAG
Source organism: uncultured bacterium (assembly GCA_965539945.1). GTDB lineage: Bacteria > Desulfobacterota > Dissulfuribacteria > Dissulfuribacterales > UBA3076 > UBA3076. The sequence goes on along the minus strand of CBETWD010000132.1, from coordinate 4,120 downwards.
TACGCTCGCGGACAGAAACTGATATCTCAGCCCAGATAACCGGACGTATCCTTGAGGTTGTGGTGCGGCCGGGAGATAAGGTAGAAAAGGGCGATCCCTTGATCTACCTGGACAACCGGCAGTTCCAGGCAAAACTTGATCAGGCCGGACAGGGACTGAAGGCAGCCGGAGCAAAGAAAGACCAGGCTGAACAGGCCCTGGTCGCAGCCCAGGCGGTATTTGCCCAGGCTGAAGCGCACTATAACAGGACAAAGACATATTTTGACCAACAGGCCGCGACAAAGAATGATCTGGAACAGGCCGAGGCGTCACTCAAACAGGCAAAGGCCGGTGTAGAGCAGGCCAGGAAAGGTATGGTTGCGGCTGATGCAGGTGTGCAGCAGGCAAAAGAGGTGGTGGAAGAAGGGCGTATCACCCTCGGATATACCAACATTCTCGCCCCTGAGGCCGGGGAAGTCGCCAAACGCCTGGCTGAACCGGGAGATCTGGCCTGGCCCGGAAAATCATTGCTCATACTGCATGCCCCCGGTGCGCTGAGGTTGGAGGCCCATGTCCGTGAGGGGTTGATAGGGAAGGTCCTGCCTGGGTCAAGACTCCATGTGGCGATAAATGCCGTTAATGCGACGCTTGAAGGTACGGTGGAAGAGGTTATCCCATCGGCTGATCCGCTCAGCCGGACCTTTCTTGTAAAGGTCGCCATTCCGGCAATTGCCTCTCTTTATCCCGGGATGTTCGGAAGACTGCTTGTGCCGCTGGACGTACGTCAAGCCGTGGTGGTACCCCGAAACGCCGTTTACCGTATAGGCCAGATGGAAGTGGTGAAGGCGGAAAAGGACGGACGCTGGTATGATTGCTTTGTAAAGACCGGAAAAGAGATAGACGGCAGAGTGGAAATTCTCTCAGGTCTTAAGGGAAATGAGAGAATCGCCTTGAAGATGAATCACAATGAATGATGCCGCAAATGCCGGTCCCAGCGGGGTCATAGCCTCCATTGTCAATCAGTTCCTGACCTCCCACCTGGCTATTGTCTTTATCATCCTTGCCGTCTCAATGGGCATAGCGGCTGTCCTGGTTACTCCCCGCGAGGAAGAACCCCAGATAATTGTTCCCCTGGCTGACGTCTATGTGCAATCCCCCGGTGCCAGTGCCGAGGAGGTGGAAAAGCTCGTTGCAACTCCGCTGGAAAAACTGCTCTGGCAGATAGACGGTGTGGAACATGTCTATTCAATTTCCCGTCGTGATATGGCGGTGGTTACTGTCAGGTTTTATGTGGGTGAGGACAGGGAACACTCCCTTGTAAAGCTCCATAACAAGATCAGCATGAATGCCGACCTGGCCCCTCCCATTGTGCAAGGCTGGGTGATCAAACCTGTTGAGATCGATGATGTACCTATTGTCAATATAACCCTTTACTCAGACTTATATGACGATCATCAACTGCGCCGCATAGGTGAGGAAGTAATCACAAGGCTGGAAGAGGTTGAGAATATCTCACGGACCTGCATCGTTGGCGGCAGAAGGCGGGAAATACGCGTTGAGCTGGACCCTGAGAGAATGATCGGGCTGGGTGTGTCACCCCTTGAGGTGCACAAGGCACTTCAGGGTGCTGACGCTTCAATAACCGCCGGCGCCTTTTCCCTTATGGACCGGGAAATATCGGTCAGTAGTGACTCGTTCATTTCTTCTTCTGAAGACATTGAGAGATTGATGGTCTCTGTTCACAAAGGCCGGCCGGTATATATACGCGACATCGCACGCGTTATTGACGGGCCCGAAGAGGCGGCCGATTACTCTCGAATCGGCTTTCCCGACGGGACGGCCTTCCATGCTGTCACGCTTGCATTGGCCAAGAAAAAGGGAACAAATGCGGTCATTGTTGCAAAAGATATCCTGGAGAAGGTGGAGGACCTGAAAAAGAGTGTCATCCCATCCGGTGTACATGTGGAAATTACCAGGAATTACGGTGAGACGGCAAACCAGAAGGTGGATGACCTTCTCGCCTCATTATTCTTTGCAATTATTACCGTTGTCGCCCTGATCGCCCTCACCATGGGATGGAGAGAGGCTCTTGTCGTGGCCCTGGCAGTGCCTATAAGTTTTGCGCTTGCCCTGTCTGTCAACTATCTTTTTGGGTACACGATTAACCGTGTGACCCTTTTCGCCTTGATACTCTCGCTCGGTCTGGTGGTGGACGACCCGATCACCAATGTGGACAATATCCAGCGCCATATCCTGATGCGTAAGAGGAAGCCCCTTTTGGCCACTCTCTATGCCGTGGATGAAGTGCTGCCCCCTGTCATTATGTCTACACTGGCAATTATTGTCTCCTTTATCCCGTTGTTTTTCATCACCGGCATGATGGGCCCTTACATGGCGCCGATGGCAGCCAATGTGCCCCTGACCGTGATCTTTTCCACAGTGAGCGCCCTGACCATAGTTCCCTGGCTTTCATACAACCTGCTTAAGCGGTTCGGTGAACGCCCCGGTTCAGAAGGCACAGAAAAAGGGGGGCAGGATGTTGTCCCTGGATGGGTAAAGCGCGGGTATGGCCTTGTAGTGACGCCGTTTCTGGAATCGAGAAACAAGAGCATAGCGCTCCTGACCGGGGTTGTGATCCTCATGATCCTGTCTGCGTCTCTGGCATACTTTCGTTTCGTCCCACTCAAGATGCTCCCTTTTGACAACAAAAATGAATTTCAGGTCGTCATCGATATGCCAGAGGGGACAACACTGGAGTCGACTGATACTGTGGTAAAGGCCTTTGAATCATATTTAAAGAGGCTGCCGGAGGTCATTAATTATGTCTCCTATGTGGGGGCAGCCTCTCCAATAGATTTTAACGGCCTTGTGCGGCATTACTATTTGAGAAAAGGAAGCAATGTTGCTGACATCAGGGTAAATCTCGCTGACAAGATGAGGCGCAAGCAGCAGAGCCATGAGATAGTCCTCCGGATTCGTAAGGACCTGGAAGAAATTGCCGGACGTTTGAATGCAAATATAAAGATTGTGGAAGTCCCGCCGGGTCCCCCTGTCATATCCACAATAGTTGCGGAGATCTACGGCAATCCTGACAAGTCTTATCAGGACCTGATTTCAGCATCAGCATACATCAAAAAGACCATGTCTGAAGAACCCTTTGTTGTCGATATCGATGACATTGTTGAGACGCCGCGAAACAAGATCGACTTTATTCTGGACAAAGAAAAGACAGCATTGCACGGGGTGTCTACTGACGAGGTGCTCCACACATTGAAATTAGGCCTGTCGGGGAGCACGCCGGCCACTGTGCATCTGGCGGATGAGCGGCAGCCCCTTCTTGTCAGATTGATTCTTCCGCGGGCAAAGAGATCAAGCGTAGCGGACCTGTCACAGATCTCGGTGAAGACCGCTACAGGTCATATGGTACAGCTCGGCGAATTAGGCAGCTTTGTCAATGTTCAGGAAGACCAGACAATCTACCATAAGGATCTGGAAAGGGTCGCCTATGTCTTTGGTGAGATGGCGGGCCGCGCCCCTGCCGAGGCCATTCTGGATATGCAGTCAAGGCTTGAAAAGGACTCTGTGCCTGCTGGAACCAGGGTCGAGTGGGCTGGAGAAGGCGAGTGGGGGATTACCCTGCGGGTATTCCGGGACATGGGCATTGCTTTTGGTACAGCCCTCATCGGGATCTATATCCTTATGATCATCCAGACAGGCTCTTTTTCCATGCCGCTTGTTATTATGATGGCTATTCCGCTTACAATAATCGGTATCATGCCCGGGTTCTGGGTCCTTAATCTGGTCACTAACCACCCCATTGGGGGCTTTGAAAATCCCGTATTTTTTACCGCCACGAGTATGATCGCCATGATCGCCCTGGGAGGGATCGTGGTGAGAAACTCTATTGTCCTCATAGAATTTATTAACCATGCCTTGAACCGGGGACTACCCTTAAAGGAAGCCATCCTTAAGAGCGGTGCAACACGCTTCAGGCCCATAGTTCTCACTGCCGCTACCACTGCCTTAGGGGCCTGGCCCATCACACTCGATCCTATATTCTCCGGTCTGGCCTGGGCTTTGATCTTCGGACTCTTTGCCTCAACAATGTTCACGTTGGTAATTGTACCCGTGGTCTATTATT
>CBETWD010000131.1:0-6311 GCA_965539945.1 uncultured bacterium | reverse complement strand
ATCCTGTCAAAAAATGGACTTTCTTGTATTACTAAAATAACGCGTTGTTTTCTGAGAAAAAGAATAAAACAACGCATTAATATTGTCAATAAATAAATAAACAACGCGATGTTGGGCATCCTTCATTTTGTAGTTTATATTTTTTCAACATAGACGGATGCCAGCCATTAGCTGTTAGCCGTTAGCTATTAGGTAAAAACTTTGTACAAAAACGGGTTGTTAAGCTAAAAGCTAGTAACTTCTCAATAAAGTCGGGCTGCTGTCATTGCGAGCGAAGCGAAGCAATCTCGTTTATGGCAAGGAGATTGCTTCGTCGCTGAGGTTCCTCGCAATGACAGGAGGTGCCAAAGATAGTGTATTGCCCGGACTTATTGAGAAGTTACAAAAGCTAACGGTCAGTAGCCAATCGCACAGGTCATATTTTTCGACCTATACGGTTAAAAAACCATGAACCAATATGGCCTGTAAATATTCGATAAACCCGTGTAGGGGCGAACCTGTGTGTTCGCCCGTTGTTTGGGCAGACACGCAGGTCTGCCCCTACAAAATGACGCACGATGGCCGAAACATGGAACAGGTTTACCAATGTGTAGCCGCACAGGTCAAATTTTTTTGAAGATGGCTGATGAAACCGGAAATCGATCAAAATAATATCTTGTTACCACTCCTTGTCCTGATCCAAGACCCGGCGGATGGTCTCAGCGATCTGGCGCATCACAAAAGGCTTTTTGACGAATTCACAAATGCCCATACCCCTGGCCATGTCTTCGGATATCAGCCGGCCGTATCCGCTACAGAGAACAACCGGGATATCAGGCCTAATCGCAACGACCTCTTTTGAAAGCGTCAGCCCTGTCATGTTCGGCATGGCCTGGTCGGTGATTACCAGGTCATAGATCTCCGGCTGTGCTTTAAATGCCTCCAGGGCCTCGATCGAGCTTGTTCTGGCAGTGACTTTGTAGCCAAGATGTCCCAGCATGTCTTTACCGATGTCCACAAGAGCCACCTCATCATCTACGAAGAGTATCCGCTCCGTGCCGGTGGGAATTGTTTCAACCTCCCCGATCTCCGGTGTCACCCTGGCTTCGATCCTGGGGAGATAAACCTTGAAATCCGCCCCGTTTCCCGCCTCACTCTCAACGGTGATCGCTCCGCCATGACTGTTGACAATACCCTGGACTACGGCCAGTCCCATACCGGTCCCCCGGCCCGGTTCCTTGGTCGTAAAGAATGGATCAAAGATCCGTTCCCTGATCGTATCTTTAATGCCGTGGCCTGAATCGCTCACAGTGAGCATCACATAAGGTCCGGGATTAAGGTTTGGATATTGGAACACTGCGTTGGCGTCAAGATCTACATCCTTGACACTGACCTCCAGTCCCCCCCCTTCTTCCATGGCTTGGGCTGCATTTGTGCAGAGATTCAACAGCATCCGGTGGATCTGAGCGGAATCGGCAAACACCACGCCGGATTCACTGTCGATATTTTGGCGAATTTCGATGTTTTTGGGCATGGATACCTTGACCAGCTTGAGTGCCTGCTCAACATGATAACTGAGTTGCAAAGGCCTGTGTTCCTGTTCGCCGTTTTGACTGAAGGTGAGAATCTGCTTTACAAGTTCCTTTCCACGGTCTGTGGCCTTGAGCACCCCGGTCAGGCTGGCGCCGGCCGGGTCTGTTCCCGGAACATTCAACTGCGCAAGCTCAGTGTAGCCGGAGATCATTCCCAGGATGTTGTTGAAATCATGTGCAATCCCGGCGGCAAGGGTCCCGATGGCCTCCAACTTATGGGCCTGTTGAAGCTGTGTTTCGAGCTTTACCTGATCAGTAATATCCTGTACCATACACCGTCTTCCGACTATATTTCCATCCGGGTCTTTTATGGCGTTTATTGTCAGATTCCCCCATATCAGAGATCCGTCCTTCTTGACCATCCGGATCCGTTCATGGCTAACCGGTTCACCTCGGAGAAACCTTTCCAATGTTGCTTTGGCCTTTGTTTTGCCTTCATGCGTGTCGGAAAGCAGTCCCATCACATCTCTGCCAAGTAGCTCATTCAGCTTGCAACCGGATAGTCCCTCGGCCATTCTGTTACAATCAACGGTCATTCCGTCCGGTGAGACAGTGAAATAGGCTATAGGGGCCTCCTGGTAGAGATCACGCAGCCTCGCCTCACTGTTCCGCAGGGCCTTCTCTGTATTTTTTCGCTCCATGATGTCCCTGGCAATAGTGGAAACACCAACGATGTGGTCGGACGGATCTATGATAGGGGATACGGTCAAAGAGACGTCAATCAGTTTCCCGTCTTTTCTTACACATACGGTTTCATAACGACCTATGTGTTCTCTTCGCTTCACTTTTTCAAGCATCTCAGGCAGTTTGTCTTTCCGGTCAGGGGAGATCAGGATGGAGATGGAACTGCCTATGATGTCAGCCTTGGAGTAGCCGAAGATGTTTTCCGCACCGGAGTTCCATGTCCGAATGACACCATCAAGGGACTTGCCGATAATCGCGTCCTCGGAGGATTCGACAATGGCGGCCATTTCAGCAACCGCCTCCTCCATCTGCTTTCTTTCTATGGTTTTGCCCAATCGTTCGGCAATAACATTGAGCAGGGTCCTTTCTTCCCTGAGAAAAGGGCCTTCGTCCGCATCCGGTCTTTCTTCCAGGTAATAGACCTCAAGGAATCCGGCCCTGTCGTCATGTACCACAATATCACTGGATAGCTTCCATTCTGTTTCCCTGAAGTCTTTTGTGCTGAAAGCCCGGTCCTCAAGGACGATTCGCACACAGGCGATTTGGGGATACTGCCATGCAGGTGGAATCAGCTCAACCATCCTGCCCAGGATCTCCTCCAGAGAGATGCGGCGCCTTTCAACAAAACTTGAAATGTTATAAAGGCACTTCAAGGACTTGATCCGATTTCTCAGCTCGGATGAGTCCTTTTTTAGCGATTCCTCCGCCAGCATGCGGGCTTTTATCTGCTCACGACAGGCCAAGCCCGTAAGCTGTGAGGAGTTCCCTCAAGGGCACTGTGATGGACTGGATGGCTTCTTTCAGCCTTATGTCAGGGGTTTCCTCTACCAGACGAGCGAGGGTCCTTTTATGGATCTCCGGGATCTCTTCGGCCGGCACCTCAGCCGTTGCCAGCTCGCGGCCCAGTTCGGCGGATGACACCAGATGCCTTTCATCCAGACTGGCGGCATAAGACTTGAGTACTGAAAGGTATCTTTCCAGGACAGATTTATCCGCTGTCATTATCCCTCTCACAAATACCAGACCACATCACGGGTCTGTATCGTAGACCATGCCGCACGACACCTGCCTTGAATCGATCGCAGACACAGACCTGATTCATTTGAGATACCCGATCAACAGCGTTGCTTAGATTATTGTAGCTTGACCGTTTATTTACTGTCAACTTGTTCTGTAAAGGTTCAGAGGTTCATGGTTTCATCAAATACTTGCTGGCCTACAAGCAAGGCCAACGAAAGAAAGGTAACCCTGAACGGTGAACCCTGAACCTGTGAACGGTTACATTATATTTATCCTTTCGGATTGGTTTCTCCGGCAGTTAAAACAATTTCAGGGAAACCATTGCTTTTCTCTACTTTTCAGAATTCACACAAAACAATTTACACTGGCAAAATTGACATCCCGGCAACTGATCACTAACCTTTTTTATAAAGAGCTGATGAAACCGGAAATCGATCAAATAATATCCTGTGATGAGGCAGCCAGGGCAACTGTTGATAGTGCAAAAAAAGAGGCAGAGGACCTGGTGGCAAAGGCGAAACAAGACGCCGATATCTTGCAATCCGAGCTTGAAGCAAGACTTGATGAAGTGAGAAAGAGCGAGATCGCCCCTATTCTTGAAGAAAGTCAGATACAGGCCAGGGAGACTATGGCACAGACGAAGAGATACATCCAGGGGCTTAAAGACCGGCTGGCCCTCAGGAAGGCCCGGATAATCGAAGATTTTATTTCAGAGGCCCTGGGAGAGGCGTGGTCCCCAAAAGGAGAATCGTAAGAGGTCCATAAAACAGACATTATGATCTTCGCCGCAGCCGGATATGCCTATCCAAACGCAAAAGTAAGGGCCCTTCGCAGCAGGCGGCTTACTGCCCAAGATCGCCATTTCCTTCTGGAGGCAAGAGATTTCTCTTCCTTTCTGGCATATCTTGTTACCACTACATATGGACGTGCACTTCCAGACCCTGAAGAAGAGAAGACCGATCCAGGGGTGCTGGAACGTCAACTGGCCCGGTCCCTTATGGAGGACTATGCCAAGGTTGCAAGGTCCTTTCGCGGACAGAGGGAGCAAGAGTTAATATTTGCCCTTTTCTCGCGCTTTGAGGCAGAAAACCTCAAGGTCCTTTTGCGTGCCCTGTTCTCCGGCCGTGGGAAACAGGCTGTTTCACACCTCCTGTACCCGCTGGGGAAACTGAGCGCCTTGCCGTGGGATGACCTCTGGACGTGTAACAATCCCGCAGAGATTGCAGATCTCCTGATCCGCAATCCTTTTGGACAGGCGCTTAAACATGCTATTCCCCAGTATAATGTTCAGGGAAGACTGTTTCCCCTGGAAATGGCCCTGGACCTTTCCTGCTTTCAAAAACTCAAACAGGCCATCTCCGGCCTGAGGACCAGATCTGACAGAAAAGCTGCAAAAAGGATCTTGGGACCTTATGTAGATATTCTAAATATCTTGTGGGTAATAAGACTCAAAATTCACTATGGGTTGAGCCATGAAGAGATAGTCAATTATAGTCTTCCCGGGGGTGAGCTGCTCACCCTCTCACACCTGCACCGGTTGGCACGGGCAGAGAACATCTCCTCATTTCTGGAACAGATGCCCCGCTCCCTTCAGAAAGAGGTTCAAGAAGTCCGTGAGTGGGAGGATTTTCACACATATCTCGAGACGTGGTTTCTGCGTCTCCTCACTCGATTCTTTATGGGGCCGCCATTTCACATCGGCATAGAAATAGCCTTTCTCCTGGAAAAGGAAATGGAACTTACAGGTCTTATCACGTTGCTTGAGGCAAAGGCACAGGGGCTCTCTCCCGGCAAGACAGTTAAAAAGCTGCCCAGGCAATTCTCCGGGGTTACTCATGTTTAGACCGGTCAAGCTTACGAGGCTGACTATCCAGGCCCCTGAAGATCAGATCTCGGCAGTCATGGCTATCCTGGGAGACCTCCGCCTCCTTCATCTGATCAGAGTGGAAGAGACACACCTTGGTCACCTGGGTTATGTGGCCCATATTGATACATCTCTCCTTGAACACTATGACAGCCTGCTTGCCAGGGCAAACAGGCTGCTTAGAGATCTGGGGCCAACAGGTCCTTCGGCCGGCATCAGAAAGGTACCCCAACCGGACAAGGCCGTCTTTCGCCTGGAGGAAGACCTTGCGCGCATAGAAACTGAGGCATTAGAACCCCTGGAGCGGAAAAAAAAGGCAAAAAATGCCATTTCTGAACATAAAGCCCTGATTGCCAGGTTACAGCTCCTGGAACCTGCAAAGATAGACCTTGACCGCCTGCATGACCTGAGATACGCGACATGGAGAGCCGGGCTGATTCCTGAAGAGAATCTCAATAAGCTGGAACAGAGCCTTGTGGATACGCATCACACTCTCATCCCTGTCGGCCGCAAGGAACAAAGGGTAGTCTCCTGCTGGCCATGTCTCTAAAAGAAGATGAAGAGGCGCTCTTGAGGGCACTTAAGAGCGCCTTCTGGGACCCTTTGGAGCTGCCTCTTGGGATTCATGGTACTATAGGAAAGGCCCTGGATCGATTATCCGCTGAACTTGAAAATTTAAAGACCGGGCTTGCCGGCCTTGATACCAAAGGAGCAGAGCTTACCCGAAAACACGGTGCGAGATTTAAATATCTGCGTGAGGAGATACTGCTTGCCCGGCAGCTCCTTAAGGCCCAGGCCGAATTCGGGCAGATCGATCACACATATCTCCTCACGGGATGGATACCGGTTGCACTCTTTGAGGAACTAAAGAAACGGATACTCAAAGCCACGTCCGGCAAGGTCCTGCTGGAACAGGTGGACCCAAAGGACATAAAAGAAGTCCGGTCCGGCATCCTTAAGATACCTATTCTCTTCAATAACCCCATGCTTATCCGCCCCTTTGAACGGTTGACCACCCTGTACGGCACCCCTTCCTATGAAGAGGTGGAGCCCACGGTCTTTCTTGCAGTGAGTTTCCTTCTCCTCTTCGGGATGATGTTCGGGGACGTGGGGCACGGGGCCATACTCTGTGCCTTAGGCTACTATGTATTCAGAAAGATGTACCGTTACAT
>CBETWD010000130.1:0-6436 GCA_965539945.1 uncultured bacterium | reverse complement strand
TAGCATACCGGCTTCTTTCAATACCAATATACATGACTGAGCGCCTTGGCGAATTAATAGAAGAGGCGCACACCCCTCTTTAAGAATCAGGTCGGCCCAAAAACAACCATAAAGGTTTCGTAACCGTTCATGAGTTCAACTTGGCAATTCCTCCACAGAAGTGGTAAGGGCTCGACATCTACCCTATCCTTGGCATAAGTGCCCACCTGATAAACCAGAAGCGGCTACCCGGATCTGTATCCATGCATACAATACCACCGTTCTGGAACCTGAACACCGGCTTATCAGTTGATTCTGTTATAAGGAAAGAAGTCAGCCTCTCCATAAATGGAAGATGACCTACTAGCATGACATTGCCTTCACTGTTTATTTTACCGGCAAAGGCTGACACATCATCTAACGGGCTCAATCCACTGCTTTCCTGGACACCATCCTCAGGCTCCAAGGAAGATGCAAAGATATCCGCGGTCTGTCGTGCCCTCTTCTTTCCGCTATGTATAATGCGCGATACGTGAATGTCGTATCCTTTGGCGACTTTTGCGATTTGCTCAACCTCTGAGATACCTTCCTTTGAGAGACCCTGTTCGGGATCTTTATCTTTTGGCAGGCTTTTGCCGTGCTGAACCAAAAAAAGTGCCATGAATTCAGTCCTCCTTTGAGCTTGCAAAATTTAGTCTGTGACAACTAAAGGAACTTGATGATTAATGAAGGGGTTGAAGGAGTAGCAAATGAGTCGATTCAGAAATCCTTAACGCCTTTTTCTTGAGGATTCTATAAGTTTCCAGCCATTTGTATCCCTTTCAAGGACAATAAGAGAACTTGGTACAAGGCCTGAGTGATCTCTCTTGCGGGGTTTAAAGACACCCATGACCCCATAATATTTTTGATTAAGACCCTCAAGGGCCTGGCGCAGGTCACTATGCGTAGCAGTGCTTGACGCCCTCAGCCCCATTGCCGTGAGGTGGAGCGCATCCCAGGCCGCACCTGCTGCCAGAAATTCCTCAGTAGAAAATCCCATTGCTTCTTGTTCCATTGCATTCATAAATCTATTTATTGTAAATGCACAGGGATGCGATAATGGAATGTCGTAGCCTAAGAGTAGCGGAGGTGCTGCTGTCCACAGCCTGAAAGAACCTGTGTATTGTTTTAGCATATCTGATGAAAGAAGCTGTACCGGAACCGCCACAGGTATACCCGTTCTTTTTGCAGAACGTAACAACACCGGCCCCCAACTCCTTGGCCCCCAGGCCACTATTACCTGTGCCCCTTCTTCTTTGAATTGCTGCAACTGTGAAACCACATCGGTGTCATGCAGCCCAAAGTTTTGAGGCGGCAGAACGCGCAAATGATATTCCGGTCCATAGCCCTGAAGCCACAAGGAAGCCCTCTTTCCCTTTGCGTTGTCAGCCACAAGAGGGGCCACCGGTTCAAGGCCGGCCCTGGCAAATTCCCGGAAAAGGGCCTTTATTGCAGGTCCAAGGCCAGGAGAGATGCTAAAAGTCCAGAAAACAGATCCATTTTTTTTGAATGGTAAAAGAGGGTCATCTCCGGATGTCAACACCATGGGTACCTTGTGTGCCTCTGCATAGTTTCTCAGGACCGGAATCAGAGTTTCACTTGTGGGGCCCATCAGGGCCACTATTTTTTTCTGTTTAACAAGTTTTTTGGCCTCGAGTAACAATCTACCCGGTTCACCTCTGGTATCTGCCACTACCAACTCAAGAGGCCTTCCGCCAATTCCGCCCTGGGAGTTAAGATACTCTACGGCCTTTCTCACAGCTATATAGGCAGCTTGGCCCTCTCTTCGGTGGTCTCCGCTAAGATCCCACAGCCCACCTACAGATATCGATAAGGCATCCCTACCGCACGCTGCTTTATCAGCAATCAGCACACTTGCAACAACAAATAAAAAAAGGCAGCACAGGGTCTTAAACCCCGGAGCTGCCATAGGTAATCCCCGATTCATATAGTCTCTGAAGCGACTTCTATTTTATTCTTGTAAGCTGTTTTTTGGCTATGTTCACTTGTGGGCTCTTTGGGTACTTTTTGATAAGTTTGTTAAGTACTATCTTTGCGCTTTCATTGTCTCCGAGCCTCGCAAAAGCAATGCCCTGTTTTAGCAAGGAGTCCGGCACCTTGTTACTCTTTGGATACCTGCTTATTACCTTCTGGTATTCCAGAATTGATTCTTCAAAGCGCTGGAGGTTGAACTCACACTCACCCATCCAGAAATAGGCATTGGCAACCCTTTTCCCGTGGGGGTGTTTTTCTATATATGTCCTCAGGGTCTTCTTGGCATCCTTAAACTTTTTCTGTTTGATTAGATCTAATGCCTGCTGATACAGGTCCACTGCACCCTGAACGGCATTTTTCCTGGCCTGCTCCACCTCCTTTGTCACCTTGGTGGAGGCTTGAAGCAGTTTGACTTCTTCTCTCATATTTTCTATTTGTTCCTTGAGATTCTCTCTGAAACGAACTGTCTCCTCTTCCTCCTGCTCATTTTTGTGGCCAATCTGGTCGATCAGGCCGTTCATCCTGAGGAGTTCTGCCTGCAACTCGTCCATCCGGTTTGCAAGCTCTGCCTGTCGACTCCTCACAGAGGCGATGTCCTGGGATTTTGCCAAATCCACGACTTCCTGCTTCAGGGAATTAATCTGATTGCTATAGGCACGGTTCTCCGCAGACAGAGTGCTTACACGTCTTTCCAGCATGTTCGCCTGGTCCTGTGGGGCACAGTGGACCAATAGCATAGGCAGGAAAGCAACAACAACCAGCTGCATTGCTTTTAGAAAACCATATCTACTCTTTTCAGAAAAAACTATGCATTTCAAATTCTTAAACAACCGCATCTCAGACTCCTTTTTACTGAAAATGTTGAATGCTAAATGTTGAATGCTGAATTATGGAAGAAGATTAAAAAGATCTGTACTTTACCGTAATTCAACATTCAAAATTCAGCATTCAAAATTCTTTAAGGGGGTTCTAAAGTCTATTCGGGCCCCAGTTGGCTATCTCCACACCATTTGAATAACGCAGCAACATGCGCTGTCCTCTGCCATTAGCATACATTACAAACAGGGCCTTTTCAGGCCCCATTCTGGTTGAACTAAATAAAATCTGCCTGCCGTCCGGGGACCATGAGGGGTTCTCATTACTGCCTGAACATGTAAGTTGAATGGGACTCCCGCCTTCCGGTGATATACTGAATATCTGGAATTGTCCTTCATTCCTACCTGTGTAAGCTATGCGATCTCCGTGGGAGGACCATTGCGGGTCTGTATTGTAGGTTCCACTGTAGGTAATACGCTTGGCAGACTTGGTTCGAATGTCCATCACATATATCTGTGGACTACCACTACGGTCGGACACAAAGGCCAGGCGCTTCCCGTCCGGTGACCACGTTGGAGAGACATTTATCCCAGAACCTCGGGTGAGCCTTGTCTTTATCCGTCCTTTAAGATCTATAATATATATGTCCGGATTTCCGTCCTTACTCAGGGTTACGGCAAGGCGCTGGTTGTCAGGATGCCATGCAGGAGCTATGTTTAGGCCGGAGTATGCGGTAAGCCTGTATATTTTTCCGATTTTTGTGTCCTTTACGTAAAGAAAGGGCTTTCCGGTTCTGTATGATGTATAGACAATATATCTCCCGTTTGGAGAGTACCGCGGAGATACGGTAATGCCCTTATCAAAAGTCTCTCTCCTTATGTTGAATCCGTCAAAGTCTGACGTGTGGACTTCTTTGAGACCATCTTTTTTGGCCACAAAGGTGATCTTGGACAGGCTTACCCCGTGTTTCCCTGTTATTGCCATTACTATGAGGTCACAGAAACGATGGGCTATCATGCGAGAATCCTTGACCTGCCCGTTATATCGTCTTCCCTGTATCATGGCCCCTGTTGACATATCGAACAGCCTGAGTTCGGCTGTCAGGGAATCGCCTCTTTTTTCCATGGAACCCTTGACCAGATAGTCCAGGCTGAATTTACTCCAGTCTGTACCCAGCCTACCTCCATAGCTGGCTGGATCAAGTACTGAAAAGAAGCCATGAAAGATGAGATCATCTGAAAGTACCTTTGAAATCTTTCGGCCCAGGAGATCATTCTCAAAGGTGCTCGGCGTAACCTCTAAGTAGGGAACAGCAATGGGGATTTTTTGCAGATAAGGCGAAGTTATATCTATATAGAGCCTCGCCTCAACCAAAGAGGGGCTGAATATCAGAAAAACAAGGCAAAAGATCCAACTAAATGTCTTTTTGTAAATATTTTTATTTTTCATAATTTATAGCCGTTCCCAGGTTCAGGGTTCACCTTTCTGTAAGGGTTCAAAGGTTCAGAGGTTCAGGGTTCAGAGGTTCAAAGTTACATTATCGTTCTATTCTCATGCCTTCTCCATTCAGGACTCACGAATCAACGGTTCAGATTTTCGTTAAACTCTAAACCTTTGAACCCTGAACCTCTGAACCCGTGAACGGTTACTATAATCCCACTTCACCTGGTCTGAACCTGATTCCTATTTCCAGCGGACCGGGTCTCAAAGCCCGAGGCAATGGAGGGAAAGGGCTTGCCTTTTGTACTGCTCTCATGGCCGACTGATCAAACAGGGCATGGCCTGACTTGTGTTCATGCTCGGCCTTGAGTACCCTCCCGTCCTGCGCAATTCGGACCACCACAATGGATGTCAGGCCGGTCTTGTCAAGGAGTTGCTCAGGAAGAACCCAGTGGTTCCTGACTCTGGCCCAAATCTCGGTACAATAGAGCCTGAGCACTTCATTCTGCTGTCCGCTCCCTGCCCCTGTTCCAGCAGCCGTTGTTGCGGTTCTTTTTGTCTTGGCCTTAACGCTGGATCTTATGGCGCTCAATCTATTCTTGATAACGGCTTCTGACTCTTTTTCCTTTACGCGTTCCTCAAGATTTTTTAAACGCTTACTTAAGAGTTTCTCTGTATCCTTGGTGGCAACCGGTTTTGGTTTAGGCTTCTTAGTCGCCTTAGGCTTAGGCTTTTTGGGGCGAAGAGACACTGCCTTTTTCGGCTTTGGTTTTGATTTTGTTGGCGGAGGCGCTACCTTCGCCTCTTTTTTTTTGATTTTTTGGATCTTTGGTTTTGGTTTAACAATCGGAGCCTGCTTTTTTGGTTTAGCAACCTTTGGCGAAGGCAGGTCAACTGTCTCAAAGAGTTTTACAGTATATACCGGTGGCATTGGTCGAGATCTTTCCCATAAATTGGGCGCAACTATAGAGAGTACAGCCAACGCAAGGTGTATCCCAATGGCCCCTATGAACGCAAACTTCCAGTTCTCGTTAACCGGACCCGCTATCCTTTTTGACATTCTTTTTTGACTCAGATCGTTTTTGTTTCGTTTTAGAAGGCTCCAGGGGCTCTGTCACCAGGCCCAGATCCTCTATGCCCGCCTCACGAATTGTGGCCATTACTTTGGCAACCGTCCCATAGGCAACGGCCCTGTCTGCTTTGAGGAGGACCTGTTGTGCCCGTCCCTCGTGTTTCATTTCGGCAAGGCGCCGTTTTAAAACTTCTTGGTCCACAGCGACTTTGTTGAAATAGATTTTTCCTTTCTCATTTACCGTGATAACTATGTTCTTCTTCTTTTGGGGAAGAGATTTGGCCGTGGTCTTCGGGAGTTTGACATCCAGCCCCTTGGTCATCATTGGTGCCGCGACCATGAAGATGATCAACAGCACTATGACCACGTCTACCAAGGGCGTCACGTTTATTTCGGACATATAGCGCCGTTTACCGTTTCCCTGCCTGGAATTGTTAGCCATTCAGTCCTCTCTTATGATTCCTGAGAAGTCCCCTTGCCACGAAGGAGTTGCCTTTGCACAGTGTTTAAAAAATCATTTGAAAATCCCTGGAGTTGAATCTCCATCCTGCCCATCAAACTCATAAAACCATTAAATGCAATGACTGCGGGTATTGCGGCTGCAAGGCCCGCGGCTGTAGCAACCAGGGCCTCTGAGATACCAGGGGCTACTGTAGCAAGACTTGCCGAGCCCTTGAGCCCAATACTGTGAAAACTTCTCATGATCCCCCACACAGTGCCAAAGAGACCGATAAATGGGGCGGCATTTCCAGTAGTTGCCAGAAAGGGAAGTGTACGTTCCATGGCTGACAACTCCTCCTGAATACCCTTGTTAAGGCTTCTTTCCAAGGTCTCTAACCACACCCTCAGGCCAATAGACGTATCCCTGGGTTGAGGATATTTCTGAAGACGCTTCAACTCTTTATATCCTTCAAGAAACACTCCTGCCATAGGGGTCTCCGGCATTACCCTTGCGTGGCTGTATGCCTGAGTGAGGCTGGGACTTTCCCAAAAGAGCTTTTCAAAATCCTCATTCCCAAGTCTTGCCTGACGAAATCGCTTGATCTTTGCCAGTATTACGGTCCAGCAAAGGATTGAAAAGACCACTAGCATTAT
>CBETWD010000129.1:0-6463 GCA_965539945.1 uncultured bacterium | reverse complement strand
ATATTAAGGTTATTTCCTTTTCTAAATTCAAAATTTAGAATTTAGAATTCAAAATTGTGTCTGAACGGCCTTTGCGTTCAAACACTGACTATACTACATGCACCGAGAGCAATCTATGCTTTTCCATAAAGCGGGACGACTTTTTTGTGACCATGAAGGAGGCAAGACTTATGAAGATTGAGTCATATCGCTTTGGTGAAATAGTAATTGATGGAATGCGCCATACAAAGGACCTGAAAATTATTAAGGGGAAGACCTTTGACAACTGGTGGAGGTCCCAGGGACATACCCTTCAACTCTCTGATATCCTGGATGTTGTGGCTGCAAAACCCAGTACCCTGATAGTCGGAACAGGTGCTTACGGCAAAATGGTGCTAAGTTCCGGGCTTTCGGAGGAACTCGCGTCCAGGGGCATCCGCATAGAGGCCCTTCCCACCGAATCGGCCATACAGAGGTTCAATGAACTGGCATCGCAACTTGGACACGGGGCTGTTGCCTTTGCAGTTCACCTCACATGCTAGGGCCTCTTGCACACCGATCTACTGATTCTCCCCTTCCGGGTATTGTAATTGCCGGCACACACAGCGGCTGCGGGAAAACAACAGTTACCCTTGCCATAATGGCAGCACTGAAAAAAAGAGGCCTTAAGGTGGCTCCTTTTAAGGTGGGCCCTGACTTTATTGATCCCGGACACCACGCCTCAGTGTGCGGATGCCCTTCTCACAATCTTGACGGGTGGATTTTAAGTAAACCTTCAGTGCAAGAGTTATACTCGCAGTATTGTGCCGGGGCGGATGTTTCAGTTATTGAGGGGGTAATGGGCCTCTTTGATGGTGCTGGAGGAACTTCTGAATCAGGTTCTACTGCAGAGATTGCAAAGTGGCTGGATCTGCCTGTCCTATTGATAGTTGATGTCATTGGTATGGCAAGGAGTGTGGCCGCGCTGGTCAAGGGCTATCTTGAATTCGATAGCGGCCTACGCGTTGCCGGAGTAGTCCTTAATAAAGTGGGTAGTAAAAGGCATGCTGCGCTTCTGAAAGAAGCACTGTCTCCTCTGGGACTGTCGTGGACCGGCACTCTGTTTCGAAATCAGGACCTGCGGCTTCCATCAAGGCATCTGGGACTCATAACTGCTGAAGAAGGCGGTCTTGAAACAGAGCAAGCAGACCTCTTTAGAAGCTGGCTTGAAAAAGGCTGCGATTTAAATTCATTGCTAAAAACAATCAGGCAAAACAGAAAAGACATATGTCCGGCTGATCAAACCGGAACAATAAAACGCCCCGGCATTTCCCATTCGCGTCCGGTACGTATTGCAGTTGCAAAGGATGAGGCCTTTTGTTTCTATTACCAGGCAAATCTTGACATTCTTGAAAAATTCGGTGCGGAAATCGTATTTTTCTCGCCCCTTAGAGATCATTCCCTGCCTCCTGGAATACAGGGGCTTTATCTTGGAGGCGGATACCCTGAACTGCACGCCGAAGCACTTTCAAGAAACAGGGACCTTCGAGAAGAAATACTGACCAAGGCCCAGGGAAATCTCCCTATTTATGCAGAATGCGGGGGCTTTCTGTACCTGTGCCGGGGCCTGGCTCAAAAAGAAGAGCCAAGGCCGGCACATCCCTGGGTCGGCCTGTTCCCTTTTGTGGTAAATATGCAGAAAAGGCGCTGTGCCTTAGGCTACAGAGAAATCATTTTAAAAAAGAATACTATACTTGGCCCGGCCGGCACAAAAATTAGAGGACACGAATTCCATTATTCCAATTTACTTGGGCCAATTTCTCATAACAAATCAATAATCTCTGTTTACGAGGTCAGAAATGCCGGCAACAGCCTTCTTGCCCCTGAAGGTTACACATGGAACAACACGCTTGCCGGCTATATACATCTACATTTTGGAAGTTGCCCTGATGCCGCCAAGAACTTCGTAGCTGAAGCGCAACAGCATTTTGTTCGTAACCGTTCAGGGTTCAGAGGTTCAGGGTTCATCTAAGATCTGAATCGTTGATTTGTGAGTTCTGAGCCCACAATCTTCTTGCAAAAAACCCTTTATTTGGCTAAGAATTCCATGTCCTTAAAATTGAACTACAAATTGGCTCTCGCTAGCCGCTCTTGCGGTTAGTTGTGAGGGTTGTCTCCTCAACAAAGAACTTAGGGGCTTCGCCCCAATTGGAATGTTGGAATACTGGAATAATGGATTCCGGGAGAATAGATCATTGATATACCGGCAAAAATCCTTCTTGACAGGGAAGCCAATAAATGGAAAACTTCCTTTTAATATCAACATTCCATTATTCCAGATACGGTGCAAAAATCCAAGCCTTAACAACCCCCTGTAAATTCAATGAGTTGTAGAATTTCTGAGACGTTTAATTAATTAAAATGGGAGATTTCTGACTATGCCCACAGGTCTGCGCTGGAAATTTATCTTGATGGCAGCACTTATTGCCTTGTCTGTGGTTTTTGTACTGCCCTCTTTCTATAAAGGTACGCCTGACTGGTTCAAAAAGCATATCTACAGCGAGGGCCTGAAGCTTGGTCTGGACCTCCAGGGAGGAATGCATCTCATCCTCAAGGTGGACGTGGACCAGGCAGTTAAAAACGCTGCAGATCTTGCGGCAACGGACCTTAAGGAGTCCCTTGGGCGCAGACAGATAACATTGGTGCGCCGCCCGAGTCCGAACCCTGACGAAATACTGTTCTTTCTTCCTAACAAGGACGCAGTGGGAAGGGTAAAGGCCGTTCTGGAAGATGAATTCCCCAGCCTCGAACTCGTAAAGGTAAAAGAAGAAGGGAAATTCCCCAGCCTGGTATTAAGACTCTCCCCGGAAGAGGAAAAATTCATAAGAGAAAACGCGGTTGATCAATCCCTGGAGATCATTCGTAACCGGATAGACCAGTTTGGTGTTACAGAACCTGTAATCGTCCGTCAAGGCGAGGAAGAAATAGTAGTCCAGCTTCCGGGGATCCAGGATCCTGAACGGGCACTCAAGCTCATAGGGCAGACCGCGCAACTGGAGTTCAAGCTGGTAGATGACGAGGCCGGAGTAGACCTTGGAAGGCTTATCCGCCAGGCCACAGATAGCGGCCGCCTTCCAGCCGGCTATAACATTAAAGCCCTTAACTCGGTCCTGAAGGGCCAAATACCCAGAGACGATTCCATTTACTTCCTTAAGGAGGTCGATGATCGCACAGGCAAAATCCAAAAGACGCCGATTCTTCTCAAGGACAAAACGCTGATGACAGGGGATACTGTAAAGACTGCCCATGTCCGGATCGGCGGGAATTACAACGAGCCCTATGTTGCCCTTGAGTTTACAGATCGGGGGGCAAGACTCTTTGAGAAAATCACCGGTGATAATGTGGACAAGCGTCTTGCCATTGTCCTGGACGGAGTGGTCCGCTCTGCACCGGTAATAAGAGAACGTATAGGAGGAGGGCATGCCCAGATCACCGGCTCATTTACTACTGAAGAGGCATCCGACCTTGCCATTGTGCTAAGAGCCGGGGCCCTGCCCGCGCCGATCAGCATTATTCAAAACGTCACGGTAGGTCCGTCTCTTGGCCATGATTCCATACAGCACGGCCTGTATTCGGGCCTGCTCGGAGCGGCTCTTGTAGTTGTCTTTATGGTCATATATTACACGTTTTCAGGTTTCATAGCGAACATAGCCATGGTCCTGAACCTGCTCTTTCTTATGGCTGTTCTGGCGCTTTTCCAGGCCACACTGACCCTTCCCGGCATAGCCGGTATCATACTCATCATTGGTATGGGGGTTGACTCCAACGTGCTGATCTTTGAGCGCATGCGGGAGGAAAGGGCACTTGGAAAGCCCCTGAAAGCATTTATTGACGGGGGTTATGACAAGGCCTTCTGGACCATCGTAGACGCCCATGTTACCACTCTTATAACCGCCGTAGCCCTGTTCCTCTTTGGAACCGGCCCAATCAAGGGCTTTGCCGTCACCCTGTCCGCCGGTATTGTCATCAACCTCTTTACTGCCATTTTTGGAACCAGGATGGTATATGACGGGCTGCTGACCAAGCATGCCCTGACTAACCTGAAATTCTTCCAGTTAATCAAGAAAACCAGCCTGGACTTCATAGGACGCAGGAATTTCGCCTTCGCACTGTCAGTGGTCATGGTAACCATAGGTCTCGCAGGCTTCATACAGGTCGTAAGGGGGGCAGCCAACCTCGGCGTAGACTTTTCCGGTGGGACCATGGTCCAGTACCGCGCGGACAAGCCCTTTACCCTGGACAATGTAAGAAAGGCCCTGACAAAAACAGGTATCGAGGGTTACTCCCTTCAGGAAGTGCCGGGGGAACACGTCTTAATCGTACGCGTCAAGAAATCAGTGGCTACTGTGGGAGACATAGAGACCCGTATAACCAACAGCTTAAAAGAAAGCCTTTCTAAGACCCGCTTTGTAATAGAAAGCAAGGCCGAGATCGGTTCAACTGTGAGCAAGGAGCTAAGGCGTAAGGCACTGATAGCAATATGCATATCATTTGCGGGCATAATCGGTTACCTGGCCTTCAGGTTCAATTTGAGCTTTGGAATAGCAGCTACTGCTGCCACCTTCCATGACGTACTGGTAGTACTTGGTATTTTATTTATCCTGAACATGGAAATAACTCTTCTGACAATAACCGCCCTTCTGACACTTGGCGGCTACTCCCTCACTGATACAGTAGTAGTCTTTGATAGAATCAGAGAAAATATCAAACGTTACAAGAAATTGCCTTTTGCCGAGATCATAAATCGAAGCATCAACGAGATGCTGAGCAGGACAATTATTACGTCTATGACCACAATGATGGTGGTCTTGTGCATCTTTTTCTTTGGCGGTGTGGTAATACATGACTTTGCCTTTACTCTGCTATTGGGAGTACTGGTGGGGACCTATTCTTCAGTATTCGTAGCCAGCCCTGTAGTGTATTTATGGCACAAGGGGAAAGTACCTAGATAGTGTCTGAACGAAAAGGCAGTTCAGACACAATTTTGAATTCTAAATATTGAATGTTGAATTTAAAAAAGGAAGTAACCTTAATATGTTAATTGTCCCTGGCCTAATAGGTGGAAGGTAGAAGGCTAACATACTTCAGCCTTCTACCTTCCACCTTCTACCTTAAAATTGGTTTCCCATGGATCAACTGATCATTGAAGGCAGGCACCCGCTCAAGGGAACCGTCGGTATTAGCGGGGCCAAAAACGCGGCCCTGCCCATTCTTGCGGCAACGCTCCTCACCGGCGGCACCTTCAGGCTGCAGAATATCCCCAGGCTGGTTGACATAAGGACCTTTACTGATCTCCTGACTGACCTGGGCGTTACGGTAGATTACAGCGCAGATAATAACTCTGATGTCTTAAACATAGACTCCTCAGGACTCTCTGACCACGAGGCCCCTTACGACCTGGTACGCAAGATGCGGGCTTCAATTCTGGTGCTTGGACCTCTTATGTCCCGCATTGGAAAGGCCCGTGTCTCTCTTCCAGGGGGCTGTGCCATCGGTGCCCGTCCCATAAATCTTCACTTAAAGGGCCTTGAACTCATGGGGGCCAAGCTCCGGCTCAAAGAGGGCTATATAGAGGCAAAGGCCGGTAGACTGAATGGAGCGCATATCTACTTTGACACGCCATCTGTGACAGGTACGGAAAACCTGATGATGGCAGCGGTTCTTGCCAAGGGGACAACTGTACTGGGAAATGCTGCAAGGGAACCGGAGGTGATTGCCCTGGGGCAGATGCTCAACCAAATGGGGGCAAAAATCAAAGGCCTTGGTTCAAATACCATCAAGATAGAAGGCGTCAAGGAACTAAGACCTGTTGACTGGAAAATAATCCCGGATCGCATAGAGGCCGGCACGTACATGATGGCTGTGGGGGCAGTTGGCGGAGAGCTGATAATTGAAAACATTTTAGCAGATCATCTGGAGGCGGTCATATCCAAACTCAGGAGCACCGGGCTTCAGATTGAAGGAGATAATGCCGGAATTTCCGTCAGGAAAAAAGGCGCTCTGCACAGCGTAGATGTTACGACTCTGCCATATCCCGGTTTTCCGACTGATCTGCAGGCCCAGATCATGGTACTGATGGCCCTGGCCGGTGGCCTCAGTGTGATCACTGAAACCATATTTGAAAACCGTTTCATGCACGTTGCCGAGCTAAGGCGGCTTGGAGCTGATATAAAAGTTGAAGGCAGGAGCGCCATCATCAAAGGTGTAAAGGGATTAAACAGCGCCCCTGTAATGGCCACTGATCTCAGGGCCAGCGCCTCTCTGGTGCTGGCCGGCCTTGCAGCCAAGGGGACTACAACAATATCCAGAGTTTACCACCTGGATCGCGGGTATGAACACCTGGAACAGAAACTTGCAGCAGTGGGGGCCAAGATCAAAAGAAAAAAGTAAGCGTTTACATGGCACCGCATCTGCTTTGTTGCCGGGCACTTGAAGTACAGGAAGT
>CBETWD010000128.1:0-6483 GCA_965539945.1 uncultured bacterium | reverse complement strand
AAACGGATACTTCCTATCTGGTTAAGCTCTTCGGCAATAGATTCCATTCGTTCAGAAAGGCTGGCCTTGGCCCTGGTGATTTCAAGGACCCTGGGAAGAGAATTGTTTCCCAGCACCTTTTTGAAAGCAGAGATGAGGTCTGTGAGGCTTACTTCAAGGGTCCATTCAGAACCGGGTGCAGGGATTTCCTTTTCCCCAATTCTTAATTCTTCACTCTTAATTCTTAATTCTTCACTCTCCACCCCTCCTTCACGGATAAATACATCCCTGCCTAATATAGGTCTGTACTCAAGGCACGCGGCTGCTTCTCTTATCTGAACCAACTCTTGAAGGGGCCGGACTAACTCAAGTCTGGGGTCGTCTTCAGAATCCGCAGGATCAGGTCTTGGCAGCAACATCCTGGATTTAATGTGCATCAAGGTAGCAGCCATCACCAGATATTCACCGGCTACCACCACGTCAAGAGCGGCCTGCATGAACTCCAGATACTCCAGGTACTGGGCAGTGACCACAGCTATGGGGATATCGGTAATTTCGAGCTTATTCTTTTGGATTAAATGAAGGAGCAGATCTAAAGGCCCTTCGAAGGCCTCCAGCTTTACTTGGCATTCCGGTTCCAAATGGCACTCCAAACCTGCGCCATTGTGGACTGCGCAACCTTTCTGGCCCTGTTGGCCCCATTTGCCAATATGGCCTTGACTTTGCCGGGATCGGCGGCAAGGGCCTTTCTCCTCTGCCGGATCGGGTCCATTTGCAGGACAATGGCCTCTGCAAGTTCTTTCTTACATGCCGCACAGCCCCGCTTGGCTGCCTTGCATTCGGACACAATGACCTCAAGCTGTTCTGTCGGCAGATAAAGCTGATGAAGCTTGAAGGCTATACAGCGGTTTTCAGGATCACCAGGGTCTCCCATCCTTGGCCGCTCCACATCAGTTATCATTGTGGATATTTTTTTTCTTACCACGTCCGGAGGATCTGACAGAAATATGGAATTCCCATAACTCTTGCTCATTTTTCTGCCGTCCAGCCCTGGGAGTTTGGGGACCTCTGCCAGCAGGGCATCAGGTACTGGGAAAATATCTTTATACAGATAATTGAACCTGCGGGTGATTTCCCTGGTTAGTTCAATATGGGGCAGTTGATCCACGCCCACAGGCACCTTGTGACCCTTGTACAGCAGTATGTCGGCAGCCTGAAGGACCGGATAGCCCAGGAAACCAAATGTTGCGAGGTCCTTTTCCTTGAGATGCTGTTGCTGTTCCTTGTATGTAGGGTTGCGCTCCAGCCATGAAACAGGCGTAATCATGGAAAGCATGAGATGAAGCTCTGCATGCTCCTTTACTTCTGACTGGACAAACAGGGTAACCCTGTCCGGATCTATGCCCACAGACAGCCAGTCCAGCACCATCTCATCCATATCTGCCGGGATATCCTGCGGACGTTCATAACTGGTAGTCAGGGCATGCCAGTCAGCTACAAGAAAAAAGCACTCATATGTCTCTTGAAGGCGTTTCCAGTTCTCAAGCACACCGTGCAGGTGCCCCAGGTGCAGCTTGCCGGAAGGCCTCATGCCACTGAGTATTCGTTGTTTTGCCTGTGCATTCATAAGGGCTCACATCAAAGTACAGTTCCTAATAAGAATTTGTTCAGATAGAGGATCAGCGGGACGATAACGCGGCCGGTTACTCCTGTAAAGACAAGCAACAAAATCAGCAAGAAACCATAGCGCTCAAATTTTTCAAAGGAGTTTGCCAGGTCAGGGGGAAGTATCCCCATAAGGACCTTGCTGCCGTCGAGAGGCGGGATGGGAAGTAGATTGAACACTGCAAGCCCTATATTAATCTGCACACTCACATATGCCATGTATAGAGCCGGACGCATGAAAAAGCCCGACGTCTCCCAAAACGACCCCAATACTTGTCTCAACAAAACAGCACTCAATATTGCCAAGAGGATATTGGCCCCGGGACCTGCCAGTGCAACCCAAATCATGTCATTCCTGGGATTCTTAAAATAACTGGGGTTGACCGGTACAGGCTTTGCCCAACCTATGGCCTGAGTGAGAAAAAATACCATTGTACCGATGGGATCGAGATGGCGAATCGGGTTAAGGGTAAGGCGTCCCATAAGCTTTGCAGTGGGATCACCGAGGCGGTAAGCCACCCATCCGTGGGCCATCTCATGTACGGTAACAGCAAGAAGTATAGGTGGCGTGAGTATTGCGAATCTCTGAATTATAGCAGCAAAATCCATAATTTCTCCAATATACTACAATACTGTCCAAAGCTCATCCATTAGTACCTCTCCCCGGCCATCCGCACTGTCCATATCGCTTCAGGTCCTCAGTCTCTGTCTGAAAACTCGAAATATATGGGAAAACTATTGGAACAACTGTGGACTTATTTTTCCATTTACCAAAGAGAATTATTTATCCCGTAAAGAACAAGTGGAGAAAAATGCCCCCCAATACCTATGTTTTACCTCGAAATTGCAAGAAAACTGCCGGCACGCATTCTGCAACTATCTGATAACAAATGCGCCTGATCTATTCAAATAAATTTACTCTTACATGAATAAGGTCGGATCAGAAAAGGCGTGAATTAAATATATAAAATTATACAAGACTTAAACATAAAAAAGGAGATGAACATGAAACATTTTAAATTGACCTACAAAACAGTATTTTTTCTAGGCATTGTATTATTTCTATATAGTCCGGCATATGCCGCAATATCAGGCCAATGTGCTAATTGTCACACCATGCACGATTCTCAAAACGGATCTAATGTAGGTGCAGATGGACAGTTCTCACACCTCTTAAATGATAGCTGTATAGGCTGTCATACAGGGACAAACAGTGGTGGGGCTATACCTTACGTTTTGTCCACTACTGAGCCCACTTATGGCACAGATACTCTGGCTGGTGGCAACTTCTACTGGGTAGCAAGCGGTCTAGGCGGAAATGATACCAAAGGCCACAATGTACTCGGAGTATCAAGTCCTGATACGAATTTAGCTGAAGCTCCGGGCAATCCGTACGGTTGTGCCAGCAGTTGCCACATGAGTCTGGCTGTAGAGCAGACTGCTATTTCTGGACTCGGAAGCGGCTGTGAGGGCTGCCATCTTGAACTTAAGCACCATGCCCCTAACGCTGCCCCCGGTGAAGTTGCTACTGAAGCAAACGGTTATTTCCGTTTTCTCGCAGGGCATATGAGCGGCGCCAACAATGGCGTTCAAGGAATAGAGGATAGTGACTGGGAGTATACAAAGGCTGCAGGTGATCACAACGAGTATCTTGGTAATGCTGGTGATCACTCAAGTTCTACTAACAGCCTAACCACTAACACTATGACTGCATATTGCTGCGGATGCCATGGTACTTTTCATGAGCAAGTAGACTCAGGACTGTGGATCAGGCACCCCTCAGACGCGGTCATTCCGAATTCCGGCGAATACGCAAGTTATACTGCTTATAGTACTCAAGCTCCTGTAGCAAGGAATACTTTAAATGGAATAAGTGCAACAGTCACCCCTGGGACTGATATGGTTATGTGCCTCTCCTGCCATAGAGCACATGGTAGTCCATATGCGGATATGCTGAGATGGGATTATAATACTCAGATCGCAGGTGGCGGCGGAGGCGGCTCAGATAATACCGGTTGCTTTACTTGCCATACTGCAAAAGATGAATAATACCTTATAATCAAAGACATGGAGGTGGCAAGAGACGGTAGCTTGGAAATACCGTCTCTTGCTTTTTTTTTGCTCATAATTCCAAATTATCCAAAAATTCTCTCCCCACCAACCTAATCTCGTCTTCCCGGTACCTGACTTCTCCGTCCAGCCTGGCCTCAAGCAGGCGATGGAGTATTGTCCGGAAAAGAGGGCCCGGCTCCAGGCCCATATTCTTTAAATCGTCTCCTGTAAGCAGGGGTCTTACGTTATATAGTTCTGTAATATATCTGGATATAGCCTGCCGGGCGTCCTCGTTCTCAGTAATTGAAAGAATATGGAGAAGGAGATCAAGATCCAGACCTTTCAGCAGCCAATAGACTTCACTGGCCTTTATAAAGGATCGTCGGGAAAGAAGACCAAGGGCCTTTATCGCAACTTTACGTCCTTCCACAAAAATATTTCTTTTTGAGCCAACAAGACCCAAGCGGTCTACAACTTCTTGAATTTCTTGGAATTTCAGCCCTTCAAGAAGCGCCAGCAGATAAACCACCCACCTCCTCGGCCTCTGTGGTCTAAAGAGCAGATCATACCAGGCCAGGACATCGTAGGACCGGGTAAGGACTCCTTCTTCCTTTGGTCCTAATCGAATGCTTTGATGAATTACTTTCAGTAAGCCTAGACCGGCCAGCCTTTTGATGGCAGACCTCGGATCCGGCTCCTTTAATATCAGTATAAGTTCGGTAAGTAAACGCTTTCCGGAAAGTCTTGAGAATATGTCAAGACGCACGGCATTCCGGATCAACCTCAATGTCTGCTTGCCTATTCTGAAACCGTATCGTTGCTCAAAGCGAACTGCCCGGAAGACCCTGGTCGGGTCTTCAACAAAACTCAGGCTGTGGAGGACCTGTATAATACGGTCCTTGAGATCCCTTTGGCCTCCAAAGAAGTCTATCAACAACCCGAATTCCTTCGGATTTAGCTTAATAGCCAATGTGTTGATGGTAAAATCCCGCCGGAACAGATCCAACTTAGTGGACGAAAGGGCTACTGTGGGCATGGCGGCAGGATACTTGTAGTATTCCCACCGGGCTGTTGCCACGTCCACTTTAAAGCCGTCAGGGAAGATAACAACCGCTGTCCCGAACTTCTGGTGGGCACGAACCCTTGCTCCGAACCGGTCGGCAAAGGCCCTGGCAAAGGCGATTCCATCTCCCTCAACTACCAGATCTATATCCAGATTGGGCTTTCTTAATAACAGGTCCCTCACAAAACCGCCTGCAACGCAAATATGAAAACCCTCACCCTCCGCCACTTCCCCTGCATTCATCAATAGATCAAGTATATTGGAAGTGAGCTTCTCCCTCAACAAGGAGAGAACGTTCTTGCGCTGTTCCTTTCCTGAAAGCAGGGCTTCAGGTCTTCTTGCAGCATCTCCACTCAATATCTGCAGAAGATCCGTCCTGGTGATTACTCCTTCTACCTGTCCTTTATCCACTACAGGGACAAAACGCTGACGACGATTGACAATAAGTTCCTGGACTTTGGCAAAAGTGTCCTCCGGATAGATGACCTCAAAATCCGTAGTCATATATTCACGTACCGGCAGGTCTGAAAGACCATGGTATATTGCCTTCTCCACGGTCCTGCGGGAAATAAGGCCCAGGACCTTTTTTTCATGGACCACAGGTAAAACAGTGATGCCATAGCGCGTTAATTTATCATTGACCTGAGAAAGAGTGGTGTCCGGCAGGACCGAAAGCACCGGATACGACATAATGTCTTTCACTTTAGGCTCTGTTCCGAGCTGCCTGTGAAGCTCGGCGACAAGGCGTTCTTCAGCCTCAGCCAAAGTCAGCCCCTTTATCGTGGCAGATGCAGCCATGGGGTGGCCTCCTCCGCCGATTGCCTTCAGCACCTTCCCTACGTCAACTCTCTCATCCCGGCTGCGGCCCACTATCAATACTTGATCCGCCATAAGTGCCATTGCAAAAATTACGGGGAGTTTCTCCATATCCATTAGTTCGTGAGCCAGGACAGCGAAGTCTTCCACATACGTCGGCGATGATGTCTTTGCCAAAGTGACAGGGATACCGGCCAGAGTATAAGTGGCTGCAGTGTTCAAAAGATCGTTTAAAAGCTTTACATGTTCGGGGGTAAACCTGTGTTCGAGGAGTTCGGAGATTGTCTTGAGGTCAGCTCCTTTCTCAAGCAGCCAGCCGGCCGCCTCCAGATCCTCGGAAGTGGTGGAGCTGAAAGTAAAAGAGCCTGTGTCCTCATATATACCCACTGCCAGAAAGGTTGCCTCATCCGGACTTATATCCACTCCTTTTTCTCTCAGGAGTCGGATCATCAGGGTCGTGTTTGCGCCCACCGGCCTGAAAAAGGTCTTAGCGGCTTTTATGTCCCCGCTGGAAGGGGGATGATGATCGAATACATGGACTTCAACATCAGGCCTTTCCAGAAGCGAAGCCAAAGAACCAATACGGCTTTTCTGCCTGGTATCTACAACTACCAGAAGCTTGACCTTGTCAAGATCTATGTCTTTTAAACGTCTTACGTTTATGAAGTAACTGCTCGATAGCAGGAGGAAGTCCCGCAGGTCCCTCTCCTGGGAACCGGGCAGCACGATTTGAGCCCCGGGATAAAGCTTGCTTGCGGCCAGGGAAGAGGCCAGGGCATCAAAATCCGCATTGAGGTGGGAGGTGATAATGGTGGTGGGAAAATCTGTTGAAATTTCGGCCAAGGAAGTCCTTTAAAATTTGCCACCTGTGCGGTTAAGAAATTATTCAAAATCAATCACGAAAACAC
>CBETWD010000127.1:0-6496 GCA_965539945.1 uncultured bacterium | reverse complement strand
ATACTCTCAAAAGATTCCATATCTGATTACTGCAAATCTTAATTCAAGTGCTTAACTTAACCCGGACAAGCCGGAACCAAATAGGTTTGAAGATAAAAAATGATCACGAAAACACGAAGGTACGAAGACACGAAAGCCTGAGTACAGTTTATCGTAACCGTTCACGGGATTACAACGCCCCCCGTTTTACCGCAATCCACCGAACTGTAAGCGTTTACAGGGTGCTGCAGATGCGAGGCGGAGGGTACGCAGACGTACTCCCTGTACTTCAAGTGCCCGACAACAAAGCAGATGCGGTGCCCTGTGAACGCTTACAGTTTATCAAACCTCAGAACCTACTCTAGGGCAAGTCGTGAGAAGTAAAAAAGAGAGCCAAAAAACAGGTTGGAATGAACTACCCCGTGGCTTGCCACGGGGTATCAAAATAATTATTTTATCTTTTCTATCGCAGCAAGCTGCGGGGAATTAAACCCTATAGATTTCCCATCATCCTTCATAATGATTAGAGTAATCCGTGTAATCTGCGAAATCTGTGGATTGAAAAAATGTTAAAAATATCTAACCAAGTATCTATCCCTGATAATGAAATCGAGATTAGTGCTATTCGTGCTCAGGGGGCGGGAGGCCAGAACGTAAACAAGGTCTCCACCGCAGTACACTTGCGCTTTGATATCAGGGCTTCATCACTTCCCGATTTTTATAAAGAGAGGCTCTTAATGTTGCATGACCAGCGCCTCACAAAAGAGGGGGTGATTGTTATTAAGGCGCAGCAGTACCGTAGCAGGGAAAACAACAGGGAAGAGGCGTTGATCCGGCTCCAAGAATTTATAAAAAGTGTGGCGGTAATTCACAAAAGGCGAAGGCCTACCAAACCGACACGAGGCTCTCATAAAAAACGCTTAGATCGAAAAACCAAACGAGGAAAGGTCAAGGCTTTAAGAGAAAAGGTGACTACTGGAAAAATTGAAGATTGATTCCGCTGAAAAAACCCAATCTGCGGCGTTGCTTCAATTGTCCAGTCACTGCGACGTACGACAAGTACGTCTCATGCCTGGAAAATTTCGCGCCTTGCATCTCGGGCTTTTTGAGCGGAATCATGTTTCAGACTTTTTGCAGTGTAATCAAGATTGAATAAACGAACCACGGACTACGTTGTCAGGCCGGTATGGCTGCGGAAATCACATCATCTTTGTGACCAACCCAGGATGGTATTTCCCAGGTTCTATCGTTTTCCACATACTCCCAGGCATAGGGATGATTTAATAATTCCTGGGTCAACACATGATGCAGGGCATGTCCGCTCTTTACAGCTTTTACCTTTCCTAAAATAGGTGCGCCTAAAAGATAAAGGTCTCCGATCAAGTCCAAGACCTTGTGGCGGACAAATTCATCAGAAAACCGCAGACCACCGCTATTGTGTATTGATGTATCGCCTACAACCACAGCGTTTTCAAGGGACCCGCCCAGGGCAAAGCCATTTTCTCTCAGCAACTCCACTTCACTGAGAAAACCAAAAGTCCTTGCCTTGCTGATTTGGCACGCAAATGTTTGCGGCGTGATCTTATCAACAAAACGCTGTTTGGCAATAAGAGGATGTTCAAACTCTATTTCAAAAGATACAACAAAATTCTTGCAAGGCTCAATACTCAGAAGCTTATCACCCCTTGTCACCATTATTGGTTCCAGAATCTTAATATATCGTATGGACTCATCCTGGGACTTCAGACCTGCCTTTTGCAAAAGAGTAAGAAAAGGGGCGGCGCTCCCATCCATTGCAGGGACTTCCGGACCATCAACCTCAATCAAGGCATTATTCACACCTGCTCCCGACAGAGCTGCCAGTAAATGCTCAATGGTTGAAACAGATCCTCTTTCAGTACCTATGGTGGTTGCAAATCTGGTATCCACCACATACTCTGTCCGGGCTGGAATAACCTGCTCAGGACTCAAGTCACTACGAACAAAACAAATTCCCGTGTTGGCCGGAGAGGGGTTTATTTTTAAAGAGATCTTTTCCCCTGAGTGCAGTCCTATACCAAATGCCTTTACAGACTTTCTAAGTGTATGTTGAAAATTGGTCACTCTTATTTATCCTTAAAGAAATGGGGCCGAAAATAAACCCCAGCATTTTTAATAACATGTCAAAAAAATATCGTATCAATATAAGCAATAAGCAAGAATAATGCCTAGCATGATAACAAAAAATTTAACTGTAATTTCAGGGAGTTTTAAAATGATAGGTGGTCAATCATCAATCAGTGAGACTAGAAAGTCCTGGAAAGTAAGTAAAGGAGTGACAAAAAAGTCTCTCCCGAAAAAGGCTCAAGTAGTAAGGCCCAGGCGACGAAGTGCACGATCATCTCTGGACCAGTCCTTAAGGACCCTGACCCGAAGATCCATATACACCTTTTTACTCCAGAGCGATTCAAGCTCCTCTCTGGCAAGAATTCCAATTTTTTTAATAAAACAACCATCCTTACCGATAATGATTCCTTTCTGAGAAGGCCTTTCCACAAAAATAGTGGCTGAGATTTTTGTGATCTGCTGTTCCTGATTATCCTCAATCTCTTCAACATTCACTGCTGTTGAATAAGGGATCTCCTGTTCTGCAAGCAAGAAAATTTTCTCCCGAATAAATTCAGCTACAAGATCATCTCTGGACTGGTCAGTAATAACCGCCCCGTTGAACAATTGAGGCCCTTCGGAAAGCAACCTTAATATTTCGTCCAGTACATAATAAGTACCGCTTTCGTACTTGGCGGATATAGGCACGATTGCTTCAAAGGGATATGCATCCTTCAACTCATCAATCATGGGCAGCAAGGTCTCTTTTGCCACTATGTCGATCTTATTGAGGACTAACACTACAGGCTGCCCGACCTTTCTTAAGAGATCCAAAATGGCAAACTCCTGACCTCTACGTCTGCGAGTTACATCAACCACAAACACTACCGCATCCACATCCGCAAGTGCCTGAGTGGCCCAACGCACTAATATCTTATTAAGAGGTTTCTTGGATTCGTGAATCCCGGGTGTGTCCACAAATACAATCTGGAATTTATCTCCAGTGAGTATGCCTTTTACCTGACGTCGAGTTGTCTGGGGCTTGGGAGTGGTAATTGCTACCTTTTCACCGAGAAGTTGGTTAAGGAGGGTTGATTTTCCTACATTTGGCGCCCCGACTATTGCAACAAAACCGGAACGAAAGCCTGTCTGTTCCCCAGATTGGTGTGAGTCTGTATCCATCTAAAATCTCAAGTATCTAAAATACCCAGCGCCTTTCGGGCAGCATCCTGTTCAGCTTCCTTTTTACTCCGCCCACTGCCTCTTTGTAACACCTGACCGTTAAAGTTAATTATTACCTGAAATATCCGCTGATGATCAGGTCCACTAACTTTTTCGACCTCATACACAGGTACACTATGAAACCGGCCTTGAGTCAATTCCTGAAATTTGCTCTTGTAATCCTGGCCGAGTCCTATGTCCACTGCCTGATCAAGCAAATCACCAAAGCACCTTTCAATAAAAGAAAAGACATCTTCTATGCTACTGTCGAGGTAGATGGCCCCTACTACTGCCTCAAATGCATCAGACAAGATGGACGGCTTCTCGCGTCCTCCGCTCCTGTCTTCACCTTTGCCAAGTCGCAGGTGTTTCCCCAGTCCGAGTCTTCGGGCCTGTATGGCAAGCTGACTCTCGTTCACAAGAAACGATCTCATACGAGTTAGCTCACCTTCTCTGCACCTCTTCCCATGACGGGTAAAGAGAAGATGGCTGACCACAAGCTCCAGGACAGCATCACCAAGAAATTCTAAACGTTCATTGTCCAGGGCACCTATCCCATGCTCTACAGCATATGAACGATGAGTAAGGGCCTGTTCCAGGAGTTCAGGACGGACAAAATGATAGCCCAAGCTGATCTCTAGATCAGATGCAGAATCTTGCTCGGGCTTGAAACTGTCAGATTCTTCCATTTATATCTTTGGGAAATAAAATTTGAGCGGAATCATGTTTCAGGGTTTTTGCAGTGTAATCTATACAATGTGATAACGGCTCGACAAACATAATAATATCTTGTACCAGAATTTGAACTGAACAACAAGATACGAAAATGACCTATTTATCAAACCATCATTATATGATTTCATTTTACCTTGATTTCCCTTTCCTATTTTGGCATTCTGCTTTAATAGAGGGATTGAGGAATTCCTAAATTATCAGTATTTGATTATGTCGGCATACTCTGAAACCCATGTCCAGTGTTCAATGAAAAATGAAAGGAAGATATCATGCGCAGTGACCGAATGAAAAAAGGTTTGGAACGGGCACCCCACAGGGCGCTATTTAAGGCCATAGGCTATACTGATGAGGAACTCCAAAGGCCCTTAATAGGCGTGGCCAACTCCTTCAACGAAATTATCCCCGGCCATATACACCTGCGTCAGATAACAGATGCAGTCAAGGCGGGTATCCGGATGGCAGGAGGAACTCCTGTGGAATTTGGTGGAATTGGTGTCTGCGACGGCATTGCCATGAATCATTTGGGGATGCGATACTCTCTGGCCAGCAGAGAACTGATAGCTGACTCAGTCGAACTCATGGCACAAGCCCATCCCTTTGACGGCCTTGCACTTGTACCGAACTGCGACAAGATAACTCCGGGTATGCTGATGGCAATGCTCAGGCTCAATATTCCTGCTATAGCTATAACTGGTGGTCCCATGCTGACAGGAGACTGGAGGGGACAAAAGGTCAACCTGATTTCCGTATTTGAGGGAATAGGTCAGGTGAAGGCTGGAAATATGAGCGAGGCTGAACTCTACGAAATTGAGAATGAGGCATGTCCCACATGTGGCTCATGTTCCGGGATGTTCACAGCAAACTCAATGAACTGTCTCGCTGAAGCCATGGGACTGGCCCTTCCGGGAAGCGGTACTATTCCCGCAATATCGGCTGCAAGGATTCGCCTCGCAAAGGTCGCCGGCGCCCAGGCGGTCCGCTTAGTGGAAATGGATTTAAGGCCAAGGGATGTGGCCACGCTGTCTGCCTTTAAAAATGCTATTGCTGTAGATATGGCACTGGGGTGTTCAACCAATACAGTGCTTCATGTGCCTGCAATCGCTAACGAGGCGGATGTGGATCTCCCCTTGGAAATCTTTAATGAAATCAGCGCCAAGACACCCCATCTCTGCAGCATGATCCCTGCAGGCCCGCACAGTCTTCAGGAACTTGATCTGGCTGGAGGCATCCAGGCCATAATCAGGGAACTGGATAAACTGGGAGTCATTGATACGAACATAAAAACAGTTACAGGCTCCACGGTTGGAAAAAATATTGAGCAGGCAACAATAAACAATATGGATGTAATTCACCCTGTTACTGACCCGTATCACAAAGAAGGCGGCATTGCCATACTATACGGAAACCTTGCTACTGAGGGTGCTGTAGTTAAACAGTCTGCAGTAGCTCCGGAGATGCTGAGGCATAAGGGTCCAGCCAGGATTTTTAACTCAGAGGATGAGGCATACGACGCTATTCTGAACAATAAAATCAAGGCCGGAGATGTAATAGTTATCCGCTACGAAGGGCCTAGAGGTGGACCGGGTATGCCGGAGATGCTCTCCCCCACGGCCGCTGTAGTTGGAATGGGACTGGATAAAGACATCGCCCTCATAACCGACGGCAGATTCAGTGGGGGCACCAAAGGCGCGGCGATCGGCCACATATCACCTGAGGCTGCTGACGGAGGCACAATAGGTCTGATCGAGGAGGGTGACATTATAGAAATCGACATCCCGGCCAGGAAACTGAGCCTTCAGGTCGCTGAAGGGGAGTTGGATCAAAGGCGGAGTAATTGGAAGCCGATGGAGCCTCGCATCACCCATGGGTACCTTGCACGATATGCAAGGCAAGTAAGTAGTGCCTCCAAGGGGGCTATAGTGACCTGAATAGTGCCTATAACTCAATTAAAAGGTTATGCTCCATCTTGGGGAACCAAGTCATATGCCAGAATTTATAAAGCTCTGAGGCTGTAACATAACTTGAAGGAATACCAATTTTTTCGCATAAGCGAATAAGGTTATCTTTTTCACTGCATAAAACATGATATGATTGGCGTCTGTGGGAGTGATAGTTCTCATGTATAGCTATATTGCCGCGTTCGGCCCAGACCACTGCGAGTGGAATCTCGTTAAATGCAAAAAAACGTATACTGAAATCCTTTTGGAGCGGTTCTATAATAGTTTTCATATTGAAAATTGGTGGTTTTTTTGGCCTTGCCACAGTATTGTTCGTGTCCTCACGAAATATTAGTTATGATTACACTGCAAAAAGCCTGAGATGCATCCCTTTATAGGCAATGTTGAATTGTGAATGTTGAATGCTGAATTGTGGAAGAAGACTTAAAAGACATATACCTTAATTCAAAATTCAACATACAGCATTCAACATTCAACATTTATTGTGCGCCGCAGATTGGGTTTTTTCAGCGGAATCA
>CBETWD010000126.1:0-6794 GCA_965539945.1 uncultured bacterium | reverse complement strand
GTACTTCAAGTGCCCGACAACAAAGCAGATGCGGTGCCCTGTGAACGCTTACTCCATTTTTTTGATCTTCATTTGACCTGAGTAGATAGATCCCTCCAGGCCGTCAATGCTGATCCAGTCTCCTGATTTCAGCTCTATCCCATTCAATGAACAGGTCCTTTGCTTCTCCATGCAAACAAGGTCTGCACATCCCACAACACAGGTCTTTCCCAGCCTGTGGGCCACAATTGCAGCATGTGAGGTGGAGCCTCCACGGGCTGTGAGTAGGCCGTCAGCCTCATAGACCTCCTGGATGTCATCAGGAACAGTATCGTTTCTGATAAGAATCAGGGATGTCTCTGGTTCTGCCTTTCGCCAGTGTTTGATCTCTTCCAGGCTGAATACGATTTTCCCGGTCATGGCACCTCCGCTTACCGCTATCCCGTGCCCAAGGAAATCGGCAGGCTGCTTCTCTGCTACATCGAAGGAGTAGACCTTTTCTCTCTCCCTTATGACCATATTACGGGTCTGCAGAGAATATAGGTCTTTTGTCTCAGGACTTTCAAACGTAAATTCGATCTCCTGGGCGCTCCATTTTCTTTTATAAACAAGCTCCTTTGCCCATTCCCTTACGGCATAATAGATCTCCGGGAACAGGGCTTCAAGTGTTGCATCACTCTGCCTGCTCTCGATCTCTGCCTGTTTTTTTGAAATAGGAAGTGTCCTCACCAGGCCTGAAACCACATCCTCGCCTTGATTTCCAAGGGTAAAATCGCCCCATAACCCAAGCGTATCTCCAGACCACCTGGGACTGTGAGTAAAAAAGACCCCTGCACCGGACATGCGGGATAGATTGCCAAAGACCATGGCTTGAACCGTTACAGCCGTTCCCCAGTCATCGGAGATACCCATGATCTTACGGTAGGTTTCAGCCTTGGGTGCGTACCAGGAATCAAAGACTTTTCTAATAGCCACAAGAAGTTGCTCAAAAGGAGACTCAACGATCTCTATACCATTGTCTAGAATCAACGATTTGTAAGCCAAAGCAATATCCTTCATATGTAATCCGGAAAAATGCATTTTGTAAGGTTTGCCTAAACGTTTTTTAAAATCATCCATGATATCATCGAACTTGTCTCTTTTCAGGCCAAAGGCCATACCGTAAGACTGGAGCAATCGCCGGTAGGTATCCCAACTGAACCACTCATTACCTGTCTGCTTAACCATTCCCTGAACGATATTTTCATTTATTCCAACATCAAGGAATGTGTCCATCATTCCGGGCTGAGGAATGGCAGAACCGCTCCTTACTGCCAGAAGCAGGGGATTGTGAGGGTCCCCAAAGGTCTTTCCTGTCATTTTTTCAAGGGCGGTAACTTCAAAGGCAGCCTGCTCCTCGAAGTTTTTCTTTGCAGGAGCGTAGTGATCAACAATCTCACGGCATCTGAAAACTTCGGTTGTGATAATAAAACCAGGCGGAACAGGCAGGCCATAACTGTTTAGCTTGACCAGATTGAACCCCTTGTTGCCGAGATGGATAATGTCTGAAACGCCTTTATTTATGGGATATATCGGCGTTACCACCTTTTGAGGGTCATAACTGAGCAACAAGCGCAGGTCCTCTTTTGGGAGTTCGTCAGACTGATGGTAAAGGGTATTTAGAATACGGCTAATAAATAGATCAAGTTGCTGAAGACCTAAAGAAGTCGCGATCCTGTCGCGCAAAAACATCTCTGTTATACGGTGAGGAAATTTTTTCCGGTCATCAGTCCCTTCAGGCAGGAGATATTTGGGCATTAACTTTTCGGTCTGCCTTTGATCCAGGATCTCGGAAAGATTTCCCGAATGAATATTGTTGAAGTAGTCATTGGTGATGTTTCTCACAGCCTGGGAGAAGCCACGGAAGATGTCCAGATACTGAGTTAAGGAAAATCCTCTGATCTTGAGGGAATGGGCCAGCAGATCTAATTTGCGTTTCATCTCCAGAGATGAAATGCCGTCCAGTTTCAGGGCCTGGCCAAAGAGGCGTAAGTAATCAAAAATCTGAAAAAAGGTGGCCCTTGTGATCAGCTTGAGATCAATGGTCTCAACGATTTCCTCAAAAAGCACATTCACCAGGGACTCCAGGCGAAAAGTCAGCCCCAGTGCATCAAATTTCATTTCGTGATAGCTGCCGTACATAGATGGGATGTCAACCGTGAGATGCCTTTTTCTGTATATATTTTCTCTGACCTCATAACCTTTGGAAGACAGGATAACTCCCTTCAGTTTTTCAAGGTAACCCAGCAGCATTATCAGTCTCTGTTTCACATCTTTCTCGCCAAGGGCCTTTTCCAGTTCTATGATATCAGGCAACCCGCTGGACCGGAGCAGCGCCAGGTAGGCATTTATTTCAGTGAGTCCCAGATGGTATTTCTGATCAAGGAGCTTGTAGAAACTAACTCCCAGTTCAATTTTTTTGAAGTCAAGCTCTGATATACCCGGAATTTCATTTGCCGATGCCTTGAGACGATCATCCTTAATATCCAGAAGATCAGCCACATCTTTAAGTTTCCCGGCACCAAAGAGATGGGTGATAACACGGTGGACGCCATCAATATACGGCCCTTCTGTCTCAACCTGCTCGTAGATATCCGGAGGTACAAAAGGCCTTATCCCCTCTTTGTTCCTGGTCCTCCAGAAGTTCAGAACGGCCTCCATAAGGTTGATTATCCGGTTACTGCTCTCAACATGACTCTGCTTTCTCAAGAAGTGGATAAGGGGGTCCTTGCGCAGGCATATTTCGTCGATTTCGGTGGAGATGTCCCTGAGCCTCCCCTCTGCTCCGATGTCATTGAAATATGTGGGGAAAAGACGGGTCAACTGCTTTACCAGGTTATAAACCGGGCCGATGTCGCTGTTTAATAGCTGAGTTATGTCGCGGGGGAAAAGGTCGGTATCTTTTATTAAAATACCGCTCAGTGAAAGGTGGATGATCAAAGAAGACAGCAGTTTTTTCGACCACTTGGGATTCAGTTCTATAAGCTGAATCCAGGTGCGTATATTTTGAATATGCGCGGGATTTGCCCTGATCTGCCAGTCTTCACCCACCCCTTTTATCTCCGGTGCCTGGAATCCGAGGGAAACAACTGAATCTATAAAAAATTCTACAAGTTCGCTTTCATTAGTCTTATAGACCCCCCGCCCCATGTTCAGAACACAGTTCAATGCCGTCACTGGGAATTTCTCCGTACTCCTCCTCAGAATTGCAAAAGTCTTTTCCAGGGATTGCTGAACGGCCAGAGGGTCTTCATGATGAATGAGCCATGCAAGGGTTCGATTGATGTCCCTTAAGGTCTCTTCGTGAACAGGTGAAAGACCTGTAGTATCCATAATGCGAAGGAGAAACAGCAATTTCCAGTGGTTTCCCTGTGCCTTATCATCTCCGGCACTAAGGAGTTCTTGAGGGATCTCACTGTAAAGGGTGATGATTTGACCATATCCCGGAAGTTCAACAATCTGATCTGGAATGGTCTTTGGGCTGTCGTCCGCAGAGCTGACAATATTTTCCAGCTTATCGTGATAGGCCTTTAGCCGTTTGTGGGAGACAGGTCTGAAAATCGCATCCAATCCTGCCCTTCCTGATTCTTTTTCAAACCAGACAAGCGGATCAACCTGCTCTAACCAGTAGTCATATGTATATCGAAAGTACCTGATCAAAAGATGGTTGATGGCAGTAAAGCCTGATTCTGAGGGGACTGCTTGAGAATAGCTCCATCCAAGCCTGTTGAGTTGATAAAAACTTTTGACAAATAATGCGAATGTCTCTTTCGGATAATGCCTGATTCTGTCAAATGCATAATCCAGGACAGGCAAGAATCTGAGAAGATCAGTGCCGGCATCTTTAATGACCTTTTGAATAAAAGAGAGGAGATTGTCAGACGCGTTGATCCTAAGTTTTTTGTCTCTGGAGGAATCAATGGCCTGGAAAAAGATGTCTATATACAGTCTAGCTGCTTCAGGCCCTTTGGCGTGGGTTCGGAGTACGTGGAAATAATTAAGCGCATAGCCTCTTGCTTCCTTTACGATAAATCCCCAGTTTTTGTAAGGGTGGCATATTTCTTCAAGGAAGGCCTGTAATCTCTCTCTGACGCCATGGTATTCTCCCATGACCTCCTGTAAGATTTCATATCTTTTGTCAACAGTGATATCAACGCGGCTGTAGGCAATATTGACCTCTAGAGCCTTGGATGGCATGGCCGTATATTCTCCTATTAGAAGCTGTTGGCTTAATACCCCGTTTTCATACAACGTCTTTACCTAATAGCTAACGGCTAACAGCTAATGGCTGGCATCCGTCTATGTTGAAAAAGTGTAAACCACAAAATAAAGAATGCCAAATATTCATTTTGACCAGTTTTGTCAAGGAGTAGCAGATATTTCATATAAGCGCAGGCGAATTTTGTGATGCGCCACATTAAGCCGCCACAGCAAGTTCGTGTCTAACAGCTCAAGTTTTTTAATAAAATGCCGATAATAACATTAAGAAAAGAGTAGGCAAGGTGGAAGCCGCCTGGAGAGATGGGATTGTCTGGGGCCAAGCCTTTTAAAATCAAAAAGGGAGTGATTATGTCTATTTCAGCCGGAGGCCTTATATCTGGTCTTGATACTAACAGTATAATTGACCAGCTTTTGACTCTGCAGCAGAAACCTATTGTTAAGCTCCAACAGCAGGAGGCCAATTATCAGGTTGAATTGTCGGCCTATGGGAGCATGCGTGGTATCCTGGACAGCCTTAACTCTGCGATGGAAGGTCTTGATTCCGTGAGCAATCTGACCGGTTTTTCCGCTACTTCGGGGGATACCGACTTTTTTAGTGTGTCTGCCGATGGAAATGCCACAGCAGGTTCGTACGACGTTACGGTGCAGCAATTAGCCGAGGTGCACAAGCTCACGAGCGGGGCATTTTCTGAGGGAGAACTGGTGGGGGAGGGGACCATTCACATCAAGGTGGGAACCAGCGACACTGTGGACATTGAAGTGTCTGCCACGGACACCATTGACGATGTGGCCCAGGCTATAAATGATGCAGAGGCGGGGGTACAGGCATCTGTGATCTTTGACGGGACCAACTATTTCCTCTCGCTTGCCGCCGAAGAGACGGGAGAAGACAATGTGATCAACCTGACTGTCACAGACACCGGTGACAGTAACAGCACAGATACGAACGGTCTTTCCAGGCTGGTGTACGACGTGTCCGACCCAGACCCGCTAAATCATATCACCAACCTGTCAAATACCCAGGATGCCGCTGATTCAATCGTCACTGTTGATGGTGTCGCTGATATCCACAGGGATACCAACGTCATAAATGACGTCATTGAAGGCGTAACCATCACCCTGGAGGACGTCCATGCAGACTTGGTGGGCCCCCCGCCCGACTCCACCACTCTAAAAGTAAGCAGAGACATGGACGCAGTCGTTTCCAAGATTACCTCTTTCGTCGATGCATACAACGAGGCGCTTGAGTTGTTTGAGGCCTATCAGAGCTATGATCAGGGCACTGATACCGCGGGCGTCCTGTTAGGCGATGCCACTACAAACAGTATACGCAACAGCCTCGAAAACTTGGTCACAGGTACGGTTCCGGATGTTGAATCATTCAGCCGCTTGGCTGATCTTGGCATTGCCCTGAATACAGAAGGGCGGCTGGAGGTCGATTCTTCAACCCTTAATAATGCGTTTGATGATCATTTTGACGATGTGCTCCAGTTTTTTACCCAGTCCACAGAGGGCTCTGAAGGGTTTGCCGTGCGTATGGTGGATACCCTGGATGCGGCACTCCATTCCACAACAGGAACCCTTGCTGCGAGGACGGATGGCATCCAAGACAGCATAGATGGTATTGAGGACCAGGTTGAACGTATAGAGATGCGTAATATGGCATGGGAAACACGCACCAGGGCCCAATTCAATGCGCTGGAATTACTCCTTGCCGATTATCAGACCACCGGGAATTATTTGAGCCAGCAGATTGCGGGCATGCAGAATTTGAATAACTACGTATCAAACAGGTAAGAGAAAGGGTTTCGAAAGGAGATTTCGTTATGACAGGTATCGCATATACAGCCTATAATAATTCAATGGCCCATGTGACTGATAAAAAGGATCAGATTCTTTTGATGCTTTACGGCGGTGCGCTGAAATTTGTAAGATTTGCCCGGATAGGGATTGAAGAAAAAAGTCCCAAAATAAAGGGCGAGAATATTTCAAAGATCATGGCGATCCTTACAGAGCTTGATTGCGCTCTGGACAGGGAAGTTGGAGGCCCTTTGGCTGAAAATCTTTCCAGGCTATACCGTTATATGATGGACCGGTTGACCGTTGCAAATGTAGATAGTGATGCCGCGTCCCTTGATGAGGTGGAAAGACTCCTGTCTGAACTGATGGAGGGATTCGAGGGAGCATTCAAGAGGGAGGAGTACGCTGAAGTGCCTGTTCACCTTGAGGTCGAAGAATACGTGACACCGAGGAGGTTTTGTCTTGCAGTCTAATACGCATGAATCGCGGCTTAGGAGGCTTCTTGATATTACGTCGAAGATAAAGACTGCTATTTGCGACGGGGATGCCGAGGCCCTTAAACTGCTTGCCGGAGAGCATAACTGCGTAATGGATGAGCTGAACAGGGCAGGTTTCAGTAAAGATCCGGATCTGTTGGATCTGGTAAGAGAGGCACATGATCAGGTTGGCGAGGTTATTGGCAAGATCAGGAAAAGGCGTGATGAGATAGGCCGGGAGTTGAGGACAT
Source organism: uncultured bacterium (assembly GCA_965539945.1). Classification (GTDB taxonomy): domain Bacteria; phylum Desulfobacterota; class Dissulfuribacteria; order Dissulfuribacterales; family UBA3076; genus UBA3076. The sequence continues at coordinate 28 of CBETWD010000126.1, read as the reverse complement.
TTTGTGAGAGGAAGAGAATGTCTGGTGC
>CBETWD010000125.1:0-6803 GCA_965539945.1 uncultured bacterium | reverse complement strand
GTAAGCGTTTACAGGGTACTGCAGATGCGAGGCGGAGGGTACACAGACGTACTTCCTGTACTTCAAGTGCCCGACAACAAAGCAGATGCGGTGCCCTGTGAACGCTTACCTTAATTCTAAATGAATGACTCCACAAGTAAGGCGCTAGACATTAATAGACGGTAAGTTCGAGTCTTCCGTAAACCTTATGTTGGCTTTTATACCCATTGAACTTTGTAAGCTGTCCTGGTATAAGACATCATTCGTTTTTTTAGGAGGGTTATTGGGTAATGGAAAAAGTGGTGAGTGAGGTAACTCAGGAACAAACTCTAACTGTCGCCTCTGATCAGGAGGCCGCAACTTCTCAAACAGATTCCGAGGTTTTAAAAGAAAATATGTCGCCGGAGGAAGCCGGTGACATGAGCCAGTTTAAAGACCTTTTTGAGCAAAGTCTTCGCACCTTTCAGGAAGGAGAAGTCCTCGAAGGTACTGTTGTACGCGTCGGCAAAGAATCCGTTATGATCGACGTCGGATATAAATCAGAAGGTCTGATCCCGCTTCGGGAATTTCGTGATGAAGAAGGAGATGTAACCATCTCCGCAGGAGATACTGTAGAGGTACTGCTTGAACGTTGGGACCCTGACGAGGGAATGTTAAGACTTTCCTATTCCAAGGCCCTCCGCCGTCAAGTATGGGAAGAAATAGCAAAGGCATTTGAAGCAGAAACCCCTGTAAAGGCTACTGTGTCATCCAGGGTAAAAGGTGGCTTGTCTGTACGAATTGGCGACCGCAAGGGCGGAGTAACAGCTTTCTTACCCTTTTCTCAAATCGATCTCAGGCCTGTTCGTGATCCCGAGGCCCTTGCAAATCAGACTATAGAATGTGCTATCCTGAAGTGTAATCGCCGCAGAGAGAATGTCGTGGTTTCCCGCAGGTTCCTTCTGGAAAAAGAGATGGCGGAAAAAAGGGTTAATACCTTGGCTTCTCTTGAGGAAGGGCAGGTCATAGAAGGAGATGTCAAAAATATCACGGATTATGGCGTATTTGTGGATCTTGGAGGAATCGATGGACTGCTCCATATCACTGACATGTCATGGGGACGCGTAGAACATCCTTCCAGGCTTTTTAATGTGGGTGACACAATTAAAGTGAAGATTCTCACATTTGATCGTGAAAGTGAAAAGGTTTCCTTGGGCATGAAGCAGCTTACGGAGGATCCTTGGCTGCGAGTGGAAGAGAAGTACCCTATGGGAGAAAAAGTGACCGGCAAGGTAGTAAGCCTCACTGATTACGGTGTATTTATAGAGCTCGAGGAAGGCGTAGAGGGCCTAATCCATGTGTCTGAAATGTCGTGGACAAAGCGTATACGTCACCCCTCCCAGATGGTTAATGTGGGAGATATTGTCGAGGCAGTTGTGCTCAAGGTTGACTCCAAGGCTCAGAGGATTTCTCTGGGGCTGAAGCAGATAGAACCCAACCCCTGGGATCTTGTCCAGGATCGCTATCCAATTGGTACGGTGATTGAGGGAGCAGTAAAAAATATAACTGAGTTCGGTCTGTTCATAGGCATTGAGGAGGGTATAGACGGGCTTGTTCATATCTCAGACCTCTCCTGGAGCAAAAGGATCAAACATCCCAATGAGATTTATAAAAAAGGGGAGGCCATCCAGGCCGTAGTGCTCAATATCGACAAGGAAAAAGAACGTTTTTCCTTGGGCGTTAAACAGCTTCATCCTGATCCGTGGGAGTCGGCTCCGGAGAGATATCCTGTAAATAGCCAGGTTGCCGGCAAGGTGACAAATGTAACGGATTTCGGGGTATTTGTTGAGCTTGAAGAGGGAGTGGAGGGCCTGATTCACATTTCTGAGTTGGGATCCGGCAAGATCAAGACCCCTGTTGGAATGTTTCAGGTAGGAGATGAAATCAGTGCCAAGGTTATCCATGTAGCCCCTCTGGAGAGGCGTATAGGGCTCTCTGTTAAGCGGATATCTGAAGATGAGGAGCGTTCACGTTTTGATGAGTACAGCGGCGCCGACAGGTCTGCCGGTACTACTTTGGGCAGCCTGCTTCAGGAAGAATTAGTACAACAGCACAATCGTACTCGTTCTGAGGAAAACAAGGACCAGGAAGAATAAGCCGGAATCATGCAAGACTTGCGGACGCGCAAAGAACGCCGATATGCCCATCCGTTATTGGTAGCTCTGGCCACCATCGGAGTGTTCACCGTACTCATCACAGTGGCCTTTTTTCTGTTAATATTATGGACAACAAGGGGCGGGATTACCAGTCCTTCGATCTACCACGGAGATAAAATCGGAGTGGTGGATATCAAAGGTCTCATCACTGAGCCCGAGGCTATCATAAAGGCCCTGCGGGATTTTCGATATAATCAGAAAATTAAGGCCGTGGTAATCCGCATAAACAGCCCTGGTGGTGCAGTTGGGGCGTCTCAGGAACTATATGAAGAGATCCTAAGGCTGGACCGGGAAAAACCCGTAGTGGCATCTCTTGCCACAGTAGCAGCATCAGGTGGGTACTATGCGTCTTTAGGTGCCAGGCATATTGTGGCCAACCCCGGCACAGTGACGGCAAGTATCGGGGTTATTATGAAGGTGCCCAATATAGAAGGTCTGCTGGAAAAACTCGGGATCAAGACAACCGTGGTAAAGAGTGGGACCTTCAAGGATTTGGGCTCCATCACCAGAGATATGACAGAAGATGAACAGACCTTGCTCCAGGGAGTAATGCAAGACATACAGAAGCAATTCGTAACGGCAGTAGCCAAAAATCGAAAGCTCCCTGAAGACCAGGTCTCAGCCATTGCTGACGGACGTATTATGACAGGTCATCAGGCCCTGGATGCAAAACTGGTGGACGAACTGGGCAACTTCAGCGTGGCTGTGGACAAGGCTGCCGGTCTGGCGGGAATAGAAGGAAGGCCGGAACTCGTCTATCCCAAGAAAGATCGCATTTCAATCATGAGGGAGCTTTTACAGGAAGAAGGGGCAAAGACCTTGGGCAATGCTCTCCGGCAGTTACTGGGATCTTCCACAGACAATCCGGTTTCCTATGGGATCTGAGCAACAGCCACAGTCCATATTGAAGGGTGATCTTGTTGTCCGGTTGCAGCAGGATTTTTCGCAGCACCTGAAAAAAGACCTCGAAACCGTAGTTGACGTGGTCTTTGACGCGATGATTTCAGCACTTAAAGAGAAAAGAAGGATAGAGATCAGGGGAATAGGAAGTTTTTCACTACATAGGCAAAAAGGACGTGAATTTGTAAACCCCAAGACAGGTGGACTCACAGTATGTCCTTCAAGCTATCGCGTAGTTTTCAAAACAGGCAAGGACTTGAAGTCTAATTCTCTTCCATAATTCAGGACTCAACATTCAAAATTCAGCATCTGTAAAGATCGAGCAGTCACCCTTACCTTTTCTGAGCACCAGGGGCTCGTCATTCACCAACGATATCACGCTTGATGGCACTGCAGGAATAATTCCGCAATCTACGACCATAGCCAATCTCTTTCCCAAGACTTCATTAATTTCTTTGGGATCTGACCATACAGGTCCATCACCTATGACGGCTGAGGTACTTATGAGCGGGTTTCCCAGTGCCTCAGCTATTGCCTCACAAACCGGGTGATCTGGAATACGAATTCCAACAGTGCGGCGTTTTGTAAGCATCATTTTAGGGACTTCCCTGGACCCCTCCAGGACAAAGGTGTAAGGGCCGGGCAAAAAACGTCTCAAAATTCGGTAGGCATAGTCTGTCACAAAGGCATATTTGCTTATATCTCTGAGATCTGCGCACACAAAACTGAAGGGTGAGCTTTTATGGAGCCCCTTGATCTGATAAATCCGTCCAATTGCTTTCTTGTTAAAAATATCAGCTCCTATGCCATAACAGGTATCTGTGGGATATACGATTATTTCTCCCCTTCTCAAGACCTCTGCCACCCTGTTTATCTGTCGAGGACGGGGTCTTTCCGGATCTATTTCCAGCAACAATTTTTATCCTCCACGATTTTTCCATGCCCTTATTGAAAAAAAAACCCATCTAGGGTAGTTAATATAGTCTGTGATTAACAAATTCTGTTTCAGTTATCTACCTGTTACGAATTAAGACCCACAAACCCGGACATTCTCCTTCAACAGGGACTTTTTTAATAAATGGGAACTCCCATTTATATCATGTCCGGGTCTACGTCCAGAAATTTTTACAAAGGAGAATTTTCTAATGAAACTAGATCCAACTAAAATGAAAGACTGGCAGATTTCAGAAGCTGCCGAAGAAAACATGAAGACCGTATATCAGCTTGGTGAGGAATTGGCCCTTGAAAAGGAAGAGCTTCTTCCTTATGGCCACCATGTGGCAAAAATCGATTATGCCAAGGTGTTAGAACGTCTCAAGGACAAACCGGAGGGGAAATACATCGACGTGACTGCTGTTACACCCACTCCCCTGGGTGAGGGTAAGAGCACCTGTGCAGTAGGTCTTATGGAAGGCCTCGGGAAGAGGGGCAGGAACGTGATGGGCGCCATACGGCAGCCATCCGGAGGACCCACCTTCAACATCAAAGGCAGCGCGGCAGGAGGGGGCCTTTCGCTGGTTATTCCGCTTTCGAGATTCTCTCTCGGGCTTACAGGTGATATCAACGCAATCATGAATGCCCATAATCTGGGCATGACCGCCTTGACTGCCCGCATGCAGCACGAGTCCAACTATACAGACGAACAGTTGGGCCAGAGGGGACTGAAGCGTCTCAATATCCACCCCAAGAGCGTGGAGTTCAAGTGGATAATGGATTTCTGCGCCCAGGCCCTGAGGAACATTACGCTTGGATTGGGGGGCCGGATGGACGGCCTTACCATGCAGAGCGGGTTCAACATAGCCGTCAGCTCGGAAATCATGGCGATACTTGCCATAGCAAATGACCTCAAGGATCTCAGAGAACGTATGGGCCGTATAGTGCTTGCCTATGACCGTACAGGGAGACCCGTTACAACGGAAGATCTCGAAGTGGCTGGCGCCATGACCGCCTGGATGGTGGAGGCCATCAATCCCAACCTCATGCAGACTGTTGAAGGTCAACCCTGCCTGGTCCATGCAGGACCGTTTGCAAATATTGCCATAGGCCAGTCTTCGGTTATTGCCGACAGGATAGGATTAAAGCTTACTGACTACCTGGTAACTGAGAGCGGCTTTGGCGCTGACATCGGCTTTGAGAAATTCTGGAATCTGAAGTGTCGCTTCAGCGGACTCAAACCCAACTGCGCAGTAGTGGTAGCCACTATCAGGGCACTAAAATGCCACGGCGGAGCGCCCATACCCCGCCCGGGCCGTCCGATGCCAGAGGAGTACAATGGTGAGAATGTAGGGTGGGTGGAGAAGGGATGCGCAAATCTGATCCATCATATTGAGACCGTAAAAAAGGCAGGTATCAACCCGGTGGTCTGTATTAATGCTTTTTACAATGATACCAAGGACGAAATCGCAGTAGTTCGCAGGATGAGCGAGCAGGCCGGTGCGCGGGCGGCCGTGTCAGAGCACTGGCTCAAGGGTGGAGACGGTGCGCTGGAATTCGCAGACGCAGTTGTCGATGCCTGTGAAGAAAAGAACGAATTCCGCCTCCTATACGATCTTGATATGCCCATTCGCGAGCGCATAGAGCTGATCACCAAGGAGGTATATGGCGGGGACGGCGTTACATACACTCCGGAGGCCCTTGCCAAGGCCAAGGCCATGGAACAGGATCCTGAGATCTCCAAGCTGGGGACCTGCATGGTGAAGACCCACCTCAGTCTAGCAGACGACCCAAACATCAAGGGCGTACCCAAGGGATGGAACCTGCTTGTGCGGGATATCCTGACCTACAAGGGTGCGGGTTTTGTAGTCCCGGTCGCCGGTGCCATAAGCCTCATGCCCGGAACCGGCTCTGATCCGGCCTATCGCAGGATCGATATAGATACGGAGACTGGAAAGGTAAGCGGTCTCTTCTAAACCCGAAATTAAGCGCTTTGCCCCCGGAAAGATTGCTCCGGGGGCTTTGGATCACGGGCGCTAATTTAAACACCCAACCCGGTTCATTGGCTCATGAATATCGAATATCAAACACCGAATGCCTCTTCGCCATTTCATAAAGCATCCGCGGACTGGCCTTAAATTGCAGATTTCTTTTCTTGACGTTCAGCAGATTGATGACAGCCGTCAGGCCGAAACCGGTACAGGCCCCTTCCTCGCCCTGATCAAGGACATCGTCCCCGCTGCGGTTATTTCAGGCTGCAGTTGAATAAAGGCGGGTCGTACATGCGGCCTCGAATGTCCGGCGTATCCTTCCGTGCGTTGAGAATACGTTTTTTCCCCGCAACCTTTGCTTTTGGGAATGATTTTCGTGCCATACTCCCCTCCTTTTTTGGTTTTAATACCAAGGTGACAACATTATGTGGCAATGCCTGTCTCTTGCTGCCCTGGAAAAGCAGAAAGGGCTGTCGCATCCGGGGGATGATCAGTGAGAATTTTTATTCCTTATATTTGTTCGTTTTCACCCCCGATTCTGGAACGTATTTCTCACCTGCAGGTGTGTAGCGACAGCGGAACACCTGTCAGGTGAAGAAAAATGTTAGCCGGTCCTATCTCAATCTTGCTGCTTTCGAAGCAACTCCTTTAGCTGAACAAAAAACTTATTTCGTATCTTTTCTATATTCAATGCTTCCTTGTAATCAAGTATAGCTCTGTCTTTATGCTTAAACCTGTCTGGTTCAACCTGTAGCGCGTAAGAATTGAACTGTTTTTTCCAAAACCACTCTGCGCAACAGAACTG
>CBETWD010000124.1:0-6810 GCA_965539945.1 uncultured bacterium | reverse complement strand
GGCTCTGCTCGGACTCTGGCGTTCCAAGTTCTTTGAGCACGCTGCGTTTTATGGTGGCACCGCGCTTCGGGTCTTGTATGGACTGGATCGATACTCCGATACGGCAAGCCGTGGATGACCTCGATGTGGAACAAGCGCGCCGGGAAGTCGCCCCCTTCATTGTGAACCAGCGTGCCCTGGACGTATGGTCACGGGATTTTTTCAGGCGGATCATACCTCGAATCGTGTCGATCTGATTCACAGGGAACTTGCGCTTGTTAGACACCCAAATGTTCAACCAGCTATTTTTTAAAAAGAAATTATTTAGCTTGATAGGGGTAATATAAGTTGTCCCGAGAGTGCCGGACAAAACCGGCTTCATTGTCTCAACAGCGGCAGGTTGGGCCTCAAGTCTTGCTTCAAGACTTGGTGCCAGTGGACTTTGTGGTGATATGCATTTTGGCAAATAACCGGATCTCTGGCTTGTTGTCCATTTTTTCTTGACTTGTGTTCATTGTTATCACAAAATAGATTATTAATATTGTGATGGAGGCTATCATGAGGACAACTGTGACGCTGGATGAAACCTTGGTCAGGGAATTGCTTGAGTTCTCCACAACAAATACCAAAACCGCCGCGGTCGCACTCGCGGTCAAGGAGCAGATCAGGCGAGAAAAACTGAAACGCCTTGCAGGCCTTCTTGGCAATGTTGATATCGATGAAAAGGGCATCCATGAGGGTGATAAAGCGGACATGAGGCGAGTTCAAAGGAACTACCATCCCGCCAATGGATATCTTGATCGCTCAGATATGCCGGCACCATGATGTGTCTCTCTTCACGCTGGATGAACATTTCAGCTTAGTTCCCGGATTAAAGCTCTTCCAAACATAGACCATATCGTTATAAAGCCAAAGCCACGTTCCCGGCATCGTGCAAAAAACAGCGTTGTAGCCGCCTGAATTTTTTACAAAAGGGCCCTTAGCCTCTCCCATGCCTCTGAGAGACGCTTTGGGGAAATCGATATTGCAGTGCCAAGTTCAGGGGCAAATATAGATACCCTGTATTCATCAATGAGCGTTTCAAAGTGTCTGATCTCTTCTTCAAGCTCTGTTTCTTTCTTCGCCTCAAGATGGGTTTTGGCCTCGTTGAGGTGCAGCAAAAACGGCTCTAATCCAGATGCCTTTGCCATATCTTTTAGGGGATCAACATATGCCCTCTGGGCCCTGACTGCCAGGGCATTCAGGTATCGTGGCAGGTCGGGAAGCTGGTCCAGCCTTGCATTTGCAGGAAAGTGTGGCGGAGTGAGCCTTATTAGCTCCACTGCAAGGTCTTTGAGGACCGGAGAACGGCTTTTAGTGTTTGTTATAGTATTTTGAAGACGTATTATTTCCCGTTGCGCTGCGATATGGGCCTCAAGCACTTTTTCCAACAACTGTATGATCGGGCCGGCTTGCTGAAAAATTTTCCCCTCCAATTCACTGCCCTTTTTAATAAGATCGGATTTGCTCGGGATTTGCTTCCAGATTCCTAGCAGCTCTCTGTAGAGAAATGCATATACGGATTGACGCAGTTTCTGTGTGCCTCCAAAGGCAATGCAGGCCTCTGGCGGCAGACCGGCGGGGACACAGTTTCTTTTGAGATATCCAAGCTCTTTGCCCAGGTAATCAGCAAGGAGTCGCCTTGCCCCCTGTTGGGTTTTTGAAAGGGCCTCATCCTGATTAAGAAAAAGCCTTATACTTACACTGTTATTTTCTACAACAAGTCCAGGAAAGGCCTTTATGGGATTCTCCCGGTCTCCTGAAGAGCTCATGACCGAACTCGGGAGATCCGGAAAATTCTCCAGGTTGAGCCTGGATATTTCCCACCTGGCCTTGATCTTTAACCATTCAGGATCATTTTGATCAAAAGTAGAAGGGGATTTTTGCCGGCTCTCCTGTATGCGGTTGAGGTCATGCCCTGAATCAAGGACTTTTCCATTCCGGTCTATTACCTCGAATCTCATCAAGAGGTGATGGGGGATGTCCTCAGGGCCCGGCCACATTTGCCTTTCTATACGTATGCCATATTGCTTGAAAAGTTTTTCGTGTAATGAGCGAAGCAGGCCCTTCTCTGTTTTTTGGAGTTTTTCCCCTATATTTTCAGCGACCCTGGGTATTGGTACCAGGTGTTTGCGAATCTGCTTGGGCAGCGATTTCAGGAGATAGGTGATCTTTTCCTGAAGTAGGCCTGGAACCAGCCACTCAAAGGGCTCAGGTGATAAAGAGCAAAGTATGCCCGAAGGGATCTTTACAGTAACTCCATCCGCCTCATCACCCGGGCAAAAGCGGTAACTTAGAGAAAGACTGTGTTCTGAGACCTTTATGTGTCCCGGAAACTGGACGACCACGTCGGTATCCGGGATTGATCTGAGCAGATCTTCTTTTGTAAGGCATAGAGCAGGAACGTCATTGTTGGCAATACGCAATGCCCTGGCAAGAGAACGCTCATTACATATCACTTCAGGCACCGGGCCTTTCTTCCCTTTGTAGGATTTGTCTTTGAACAGTATATTTTCTATCTCACTCAACCCTTGGTCATAAAAGGAATAGAGAGTTTCCTCGTCCACCATGATGTCCCGCCGCCTGGTCCTGTCCTCCAGGTCCTGAACCTCTGAGATCAGTTCCATATTATGGACAAGAAAGGGGTGTTTGTTCTTAAACTCACCTGGAATCAGTGCCTGCCGTATAAAGATCTCCCTGGATTCGGTCGGATCAATTTTGCAGTATCTGACCTTTCGTCTTTCCACTATCGGGAGACCAAAGAGCGTGACCCTCTCCCATGCCATTACCTCTCCACGGCGTTTTTCCCAATGTGGGTCCGAATAGCTGTGTATGCAAAGATCACCTGCCAGTTTTTCTATCCATTCGGGTTCAACGGCAGCCACTGTCCTGGCAAAAAGCCTGGATGTCCGTATGAGTTCTGTCGCCACTATCCACTTAGGGCCTTTTTTGTAAAGTGAGGAACCTGGAAAAAGGAAGACCTCTCTCCCGCGGGCTGCGAGGTAGCGGGATCCCTCCTGCTTAAGGGCAATCTGCCCCAAAAAACCCGAAAGAACAGAACAATGAATGGACCTGTTGATTTGGTGATTTGGTGATTTGGTGATTGAGAAGGAATTTGGTGATTGAGAGATTTGGTGATTGAGAGGGAATTTGGTGATTTGGGGGAATTTTTCCGCTTCTTGGAGGATATCCATTATCTGATCATGGATATCCTTCCATTCCTGCATCCTGTTGTAGGAAAGGAAGTTCTCTCTGCAGTATTTTCGTATCTGATTCCTGCTGCGCCCGGCTTTCAGCTCTTTGTGATAGGCATTCCACATCTTAATAAAGGTCAATAAATCAGAAGAAGGGTCCTTAAAGGAGCTGTGGGCCTGGTCTGCCTGGTTTTCTTTGTCTGCCGGGCGTTCTCTAGGATCCTGGATACTCATGGCCGACGCAATTATGACAACCTCTTTCAGTGCATTCTCATGCCGGGCCTCAATGATCATCCTGGAAATTCGCGGATCAAGAGGCAGTTTTGCCATAATTCGCCCTGTCCTGGTCAGTCTGCCTGCTGCATTCAGGGCCCTTAATTCTCTTAGGGTGGTAAATCCCTCTTTTATGGCCTGGGAAGATGGGGCATCCACAAAAGGAAATTTATCAACAGGCCCAAGTTTCATTGCGTAAAGACGCAGTATGACCTCGGCCAGATTTGATCTGCGGATTTCAGGCAAAGTGTATTCGGACCGATCCTCATAGTCCTCTTCGCTGTAAAGCCGAACACAAACCCCGGCATGGACTCTCCCTGCACGTCCTGCCCTTTGGTCCGCACTAGCCCTTGATATGGGAACGATTGGAAGTGCCTTTGTGCGGGACCTGACGTTATAGCGGGCAATTCTAGCCAGACCCGAATCCACGACATACATGATTCCAGGGACTGTAATGGAGGTCTCGGCTACGTTCGTGGCCACTACGATCTTTTGAACAGGGGCCGGCCTGAATATGCGCTTCTGGTCAGAAGCGGCCAGTCTGCCGTACATGGGAAGTACCAAGGCATTATCCTCGCACCCGGACTTCAGGATCTTGACGGTTTCCAGTATTTCTCTTTCCGTGGGAAGAAAGACAAGTATGTCACCAAATGGATCCTTCCTCCTAATCTTCTCTGTTGCGAAAATAACCTTTTCAACAGTGGTTATATCAGATTCTTCATCTTGTTCTATAGGTTTGTACTGTATTTCCACGGGATAACCGCGACCGGCAATTTCTATTACCGGGACCTTGCCGAATGCCTGGCAGAAATGTGCAGTGTCCATTGTGGCGGATGTGATAATGACCTTTAGTTCAGGCCTGGTTGGCAGGAGTCTTCTGAGTATCCCCAGGAGAAAGTCTATATTCAGGCTTCTCTCATGGGCCTCATCTACAATTATGGTATCATACGCCCTGAGTTTGGGATCTTGCTGCACTTCAGCCAGGAGCATGCCATCTGTTACAAATTTGATCCTGGTTTCAGGCCCCGTACTGTCTCTAAAGCGTATTTTGTAGCCCACGAGTCTGGGTCCTTGAGGCCCCAGTTCTTCGGCAACTCTGGCAGCCACCGTAATAGCCGCCACCCTCCTGGGTTGTGTACAGGCAATCTTCCTATGCGTACCCCTTCCTGCTGCGAGGCATATTTTGGGCAATTGAGTGGTCTTCCCGGAACCTGTCTCCCCGCTGACAATTATTACCTGGTTCTGGCTTAAAGCAGAGACCAGATCATCCCACACACTGCAGATGGGAAGACCAGGGAAGCAATTAGGAATTTGGAATTTAAAATCAGGAATTCTAATCCTCACTCTTAACTCTTAATTCTTAATTCTTAATTCTTTAAGGAATGGATTGGTCTTTTTCTCTTGTCCAATAGTGGATGTGGGGCGATCGCCGTAATCGTGCCCGGGAAGCACTATGGTGGGATCAGGAAGGGGGAAAATGTGGGTCTTGAGGGACTTGATTAAGGTCTCGAATGAGCCTCCCGGCAGATCAGTCCGTCCGGCAGCACCGACAAAAAGGGTATCTCCGGTAATTATATAACCATGCCCGTAAAGACATACTGAGCCAGGAGAGTGCCCGGGAGTGTGGATTACTTCAAACCTGAGATTGCCGACCTTGATCACATCTCCGTGGGCAATATATTCATCTGCCGGAGGAGCAGGCTCAAAGCCCCACGCCCTGAACATTTCAGCTGTCTCAGGGTTTCTGAACATGATGTCGTCGGCTTTGTGCATCAACACAGGTGCTCCGGTAAGGGCCTTCATTTTCTGATTTCCACAGGTATGGTCCGGGTGACCATGGGTATTGACTATGTAACGCAGGGTGAGGCCGGAATCAGTAATTTCTTTTGCCAGTTTTTCTTCACTCCCTGCAGGATCAATGATCATGGCCTCGCCCGTATCAGGGCATCCTATTATATAGGCCTGAACATCCAGAGGACCAACTGTATAGACTTTTAATATCATTTGGCCTGAGTCTCCTTCCGTCTCCTCTTGAGTGCAAAGCTCCCTGCGGAAAGACCGGCCACACAACCTTCTCCCACTGCCTTTGCCATCTGAAAGGGAGGTCCGCATATGTCCCCTGCTGCATAGATGCCACCTATGTTGGTGGCCTGTTTTCTGTCAGTGACAATATAAGTGAATTTTTCCGGATCCAGGCTTACTCCCAGAAAAACCGCGAGCTGCATGGCCCCTTTGGCGCCTTTTTCAATAAAGAGCCCGTCAAGGGAAAGTTCGGTGCCGTCGCTGAGTATAACGGCATCCAGCTTGTCGGTACCCTTGATCTCCTTTACTTTGGACCCGGCAGCCATTATCACACTGCCTTTTTCCAGCTCTGCCTTGAGCGCAGGGTTCACCTTCAGATCTTTAGTTATTATGAGCGTTACCTCTTTAGCTATCTTACTCAGAGTTACTGCGCCATGGGCAGCAGCGCTCCCGTCTCCCACTACTGCCACCACAGCATCCCTATAGAAGTTTGCGTCACAGTCAACACAGTAGCTGATTCCTCTGCCGACCAGATCCTTTTCTCCTTTAAGCCCGAGGCCTTTGCGTGTTACTCCGGTTGAAATTATCAGGGCATATGTAGAGTAATTCTTTCCGCTCTCAGTGGTTATTTGGTATGCATCACCCTGAAGGACAGCAGTTGTTATAACATCTTCTTGTAGAAGTTCCGCCCCAAAATATTCTGCCTGCTGCATACCTGTTAATAGGAGCTCCTCTCCTGTCTTTACTCCGGGCACACAGCAGTAGTTTTCAATATGGGCCTTGTACAGACTGCTGGATTCCGGACGGCCCAGTACCAGCACCCTGGCCTTTTTCCTTGCTGCATGAATTGCAGCCTGCAGACCGGCAGGTCCTGTCCCAAGAATAATTACGTCGTATGAAGGGATAATTTTTTCGATTTTTTCGTCCATATTTTTTCTATTTCCTATTAGGATAAACCGGCTTCAAATAATTCATCTTCAGATTCCATAGGGCTTGATATCTGGTATTCTTCCATAAACCATGCGCCAAGATCCATCATCTTACATTTTTTACTGCAAAAAGGCCTATAGGGATTTTCATCAAAAGAAATTGGCTTTCCACACCCGGGGCATTTAAATATTCTGGTATCAGTAAAACCTTTTTTCATAAAGAACCTTAACATTTTGAATAAATTCCGGCATCCTTTTGAATGCCGATGTCGAAACTGGAAAATTGAAATTTGAAATGTAACGCATCTACATCTTCATATTTTTCCCAATTTCAAGTTTCAAATTTCACTGCCAAATGTCTTTATCTTATCAGA
>CBETWD010000123.1:0-6927 GCA_965539945.1 uncultured bacterium | reverse complement strand
TTTCGATCATCTGTTCAGTGGCACGCGTTGTCTGGAGGCTCTTGATTATCCGTTCGATCATGATTATCCGAGTGCGCCTAATGTGTGCGAAACGACTAAAACTACATGAACCGATAAGTAACTATCATAGAACTTCGTGAATAAGCCAAGGCAATCGAGCAAAGGCCGAGAGCGCCTGACAAGTCGATCGCGGGTCGTGTCGGGGGCGGGCACGGTGATGCTTTGTCGTATTCCATTGACTCGATTATTAGCCATTCTAGTCACTGTTGCAATCGCTCCGCGACGCCTCTGGCGACACTGGCTCCATCCATCATCCTTCCTTTCCTGTAAACGTGTTCCAGGGATGCCCAGCTGCTCCGCTCTAGCGGCGCGGTTAGTACAGCGAGTTGAACCGCCCCCAAGGCCTCCTCGAGGCGCTGCAACTCTATGAGCGACACGGCAAGCCCATTCCGAAGGAAATGGCACCATGGATAGGTTTCCAATGCCTCCTGGAAGATGCGCACTGCAGCAGCGTGGTCACCGGCTTCCTGCTTTTGCTTCGTACCCCTGACGGCGTGATCGAGATCCTCTTGGGTTGCGTTTGGGTGTATCGAAGAAAACGGCGACGGATCCTGACCCTTAACCGCGAGACTGATTGGGAACGCAAGGTCACATGACACATATCTCCAGTCTGTGGGAAGCTCGATTGTGGTTTGGTTGTCCAGCCAGTTAGGGTCGTCAACGAGGTGGCGCAACGCATTTGGAATCTGGAGGCGTTCATTCAGCATTCTGGACTTCCATTGATTGTGATCAATTCGAGCTAGCTTCCTCGAGAGGCTACGTGCCTGAGAGAACTCAGCTCTTAGCAGTGGGATTCCTGCAATACCGGGGGTTAAGAATACCATCCCGTCGGCCATGATCTCTTCTAGTTGATCCAGAAGCGCACGTGTGACGAGTGACGGCTCGGGAAGATACTGCTTTACACAGGCAAGTGCGCCCTGCAACAGCACAGTTAGGTTAATCTGACCAACGATCCACTCCGCATAGGTCTTTGAAGCTCTGACCCGATCGCCGAGCTCCAAGCATCGCTGGAGAATAATGCTCACCGTTCCAGCTGCATTGCGAGGCGCATCGATTCCTCGGAGTTCGTTCCTAAATTGGGTTGTCTGCCACTCTTCTATGGTTTGTGGGTGCTTTTCGAAGATCACGCCAGGCAGGTCCTGATCATCCTGGGTTTGCTCACGTGCCCAGCACAAGACATGCAGCGCCTGCATGAGCGATTTTACCCCTCCAAGGTACCCGTCTGGAGGTCGAGAAGGTAGCGAACTGCGTCCGGATAACTTCGGCTGTAGCAAACCCATGCAGCCCCCCGAAGGGCGGGTGCCATTGCATGTCCTCGCTCGAAATGCAGACTCCACATAACATTGTAGGAGCGCACCACCTCGGACCGCAGCAGACTGGGTTCGTCTGCCAAGTAACCGCCCACAGGCACGGTGGGTGACCACGCGGACTTGTTGGCGACGAAACTAAGCTCTGGATCCCCACACGGAAGTACCGCTTCTTCTTCGAGAAGCTGGAAAAATGCCCTTGAGACACCGATCAGCTTTGCCAGGGCGACGCTTGGGCCGCGGCTGAAGCCATTTGTTCGGCCAAACGCTACGATCTGCGAAAGCAGCCCTTCGCCCAGCATTCGAAGTGATTCTCGACCTGTCTCTTGCATGTTGGCTCCCTGAGCTGCGAGCATCAAATCATAGCGCTAGCCTGTGCGACAATTTCCTCTTTGTTGTCGCGAGCCAGTTTCCACGCCTTAATGAGCCACTCAGCTAAGGATAGGCGCTGGCTCTTCTCGTAGGGGATCTCTGCTTTAGCCAGCGCAACGCCGAGGCGGTCAGCAATCTTGGTTTGGCTCTTTTGGTATACCTCCGAAGTGATCTCGAATACTCCTCGCAGGCGTGATCGGATTCCCTCTTCCTGGAAGCCGTCGAGGCTGACGAAAACCGATGGCGTGTCTCTCACGAAGCTCTCGAATAACAGCAGCCCCGGCAGTGCCGGTACTTGGCCCCCCTCGAAGAGCATCCGAATCATCGAGTATGCTGGATGTTCGCTGGCAGACACCTCAACCCCAGGGACATCGATCTCGTGAGCCTCCGGGACCGAGTGGGCATTCTCGTCAAGCACCATCAGGACGAGGATGTTGGACCCAGAATCGTGGGAAAGACTCCCAGAGCGCGCGTAGGCCGCAACCGCAGGGTCGAATGACGGATGAAACGCTAGGAACGCAAACAATCCAGCATGTTGCTGTTCGAGTTTCTGGAGTGTCGAACGGCTCGTAAAGCTTTCAAAATCGGTCACATTTCCTTCGAGGTGCTTCTTTCCGGGTTCCGCGGCCACAGTTTCTAGAATTGTACGAAATGAAATCACATGCATTGATCCGCTCCCCCTCGTTTTAAGGAAGGGCCTATTCCCAGGCCCTCCTATTTTCGGCTTTTAGGATTAATCATCCTGTCTAACATTTATTTTTATCTTATTGTGTCAAAGCATCTATCTTATGTTTTAAAAAGTTTACGGCCCATATCTATCAACATAAATATGCGCATAAAAAAAGTTCTTTGCGCAGCATAAACTACATGGGTGATTATGCTAAGAAGTCAATTGACCATATCATTCGAACCAATATTGAGGGGGACGGATTTACCCTGCTTAGTAAATAGAGGTGACTTTAACACACAACATCCAAGAATGGTGTTCGACTGTTCAAACTCTGCGCCGCCTTCGGCGGCTTGCCTCGGTTGTATAACAGGCAGGTATGCGGTTCCGTTCGCTGTACTCACTTCACCTAAATTGCTTCGGCGATTAGGCTTAGATAGTATTATTAACGAGTTACTGCCTAATCACCTCAGCAACTTCGCATACCTGCCAGCCGTTATAACCAATAAAAAGATATGAACAATATGAAAAACTTTGCATTAAGAAATCCAATACTTTATTCCATTCTTGTGACCATTATTTTCTTTTTATTAATGACTTGTTCCTATGTAATTGGTGAATTACTAGATGATATTTCGAATGGGAAGCAGTTAGGTCAATTAATAGGAAAGATAACAATATCAGTATTACTCGTTTATATTATTTGGCGGTTTGGTTGGTTAAGGGGTTCTGGTGTCGGGCGGATCGGAAATCTAAAAGCATGGCTTATAATTCTTATACTTGGTATATTTGCAATATTGTCAACAACTTATGCTTACACGGGAACCATAAAAGTGCCTGTATTCATGTCTGCAGAAAGCATACTTATTAGTACAAATATGCTAAGTGGAGGTTTGGTTGAGGAATTGGTGTTTCGTGGACTGATTTTTTATTGCTTCCTAATAGTATGGGCTAGTAAAAAATGGGGATTATTGAAAAGCGGTCTTATATCAGCCATAATATTTGGTTCATCACATTTAATATGGGTTCTATTAGGTAAGGACTTAAACCTGGCATTACTTCAATCATTAGGAGCATTTGGATCTGGAGTTTTTTATGCAGCGACTGTGATTCAAACAAGGAGTATTTGGCCAGCCGTGATCATACATGGCTTAACGAATGCGTTAGTTTATATATTAATTTCAGATATGCCAAACTATTATGAAACTGTAAATAATGGTATAACAGATGTTCTGCTTGGTATCCCATTGATTATTTATGGGCTATTTGTTTTAATGAAATTCTCAAATAAAGCCACTATGACTTATGATATATAGAGAAAATAAATAACTGGTTATAACAAAAAATATAGTGCATTTGGCAGATAGTACTAAAAATGAAGGTGGTAGAAATGAATAAATATTGTGGTAAATTGAAAAATTGGAACATTAAAATGCCAAACGCGCCATATTCAAACCGTTATATGAAATGCGTCTTCAATTACCCGCCCGCCCCAGCCAAACACTGCGACAGACGGCGCGCAGGTGCTCTGCGGTGCGGGCGGCGGCCTCGGACACTGGTGGGTGCGATAGGGTCCCACGAAGCCGCCTGAACATCTCACATCCCTCACTCCACCTCCGCTCGGTGCACACGTCCTCTACCACGCCGATCATCCGGGAATTCAGTAAAATGTTAGTGAACAAATAATCTTATTAACTGATAAGTATATGTTCATATAGTTATTATGATAGAATCAATACCAGCCATTTATGAGCATGGAATCTTTAAACCTCTGCAAAAAGTAGATCTCCCGGAACATAAACATGTACACCTGATGGTTATGCCTGAAGATGAAATAGAACTGTTAAAAGCGCAGAAGAAAGCATTGTCTGGAATAATTGGTGCTGGGAGCAGTGGTCTGACAGATGTTGCCAGCAAACATGACCGCTACTTATATTAAAATATTGACGTGATCAAATGCCTCAGGTCTTTGTTGATACAGGTGCGTGGTATGCCCTTTTAGATAAGACCGATTCCTGTCATGCACGTGCAGTCGAATTCTTTCAATCACTTGCCCATCCTCTTGTGACTACGAACTATATTGCCGATGAAACAATTACACTGGCTAAAAACCGTTTGGGATATAAGGTTGCGGTTAAGATCGGTCAGATGTTATGGGATGAAGATGTAGCTACATTAATTCATATCACCTCATTTGATGAAAAAAATGCTTGGAAAATATTCACAAAGTATCAGGATAAAGGATTCAGTTTCACTGATTGTACAAGTTTTGCGGTTATAGAGCGCTTAGGAATTATTGAGGCGATGGCTTTTGATGAGCATTTTAACCAATATGGTGATTTTATTGTACTCGGTTAAGGAAATAGCAATTACTATTTTACCCTGCCTCAAGACATAGATATAGTTCGTCCATCACCGCCCTCTGCTCTCTCACAGTGATCGAGAAGCAGCGCGCCCCAGTCAAACATCGTTATAGACGGCGCTCGGGGGTTATGCGATGTGGGCGGTGGGATGTTGCATTTTTTTCAGTTCAAGCGATCCACCTAGCCTGTCGCTGTTCTTTGCAAGCAATGCGCTCATGCCGTATGATAAAATGCCTGAGTGGTTGAGACTGCTGGCAATGGTGAATCTGTTGAGTCATACTATCGACAGCATACGGGTGCTGGTGTGCTGGTATACATGTATGCTATATCCAGGAATGGAACCAACAAATAACCTTGGTGAACAAGCAATACGGGAACACATCATTTTGCGAAAGATCATAGGATGTTTCCGTTCAGAGAATGGGGCAGAAAATTATCAGTATATTGCATCTTTATTGGCTGACTGGAGGTTACAGGGCAAGAATGGGTTTGAAGAACTGGAGCAACTACTCAGGCAAGAATTGTATATGAGCTAAACAAATACTAATATATTTATTACCCTTATGTAGCTTTATCGCAATAACCATCCTCGTACTAAAAGTAGTGGGTCTTACTATACTTAAATAAAACAGTTTGTTGCTTTGAATCCTGTTTAATGGTTATTTATCAGAGAACTTGTAAAACATGAAATTATCGTTCCTTTAATGCTGGTAACCCTTGCATACTAGTCCAGTCATACTCCACACCAACTTCCAATGTCCTAGCTCAAGGCCCATGCTCCTTTCCCCCAGGTCGCCCCGGTAGCCAGCAGATCTTAACCGAAAAAATGTTTCACTTCCCATCTCTGAGGGCAAACAGTGAACGAAGTGCCCCCCACTATGATGTGTAAGTGGGGGGCATTGGGGGCCCAGTCCCCTCCCATAAGCCCAGAACACTTGAGTGAATTACTACCTACCTGACCTGTTTAATCCTGCACAATAGCAGAATGCAGGGAATGAACGAAGCGAAACGCAGTCGAATGACTAAAATGAGGATTTTGTACGTTCTGCAAAAGGTGGCCTGAAGTCCGAAGGCGACTTTTGCCCCCTCTGGTGCTAACCGATAGCTTCGCCCCGGGGGAGGAGGCCTTGTGCATGTTCCCTTGGCTCACTTTAATTGTTCTGAATCCAGCAAATGCTGCTATCCACCGTTGTAAACCACCGTTAAGTTTTATGACAATAATTTACTGGCTGGGTTTTAAGATTTTGAAAAATGTTTTGCACCCTGACATAAAAGATCGATTGAAGGGGATGCTTCTAGGATACATACATACGTCAAGGTGCAATAATTATATCTGTATAAACTGGGCTATAAGGATTTCGGGGGCACCCTGGTATGCCAAGATAAAGTATTGACCCAACTTTTGAGACTATACACCAATTATGAAACAGGAAAATTATTAATACTTTGAAAGCGGTCAAAAAAAGGAGGTATCTTATGCCGTTCCATGTAATGTTAATCCCTACTTTAGGCTGTCCTTCTAATTGCAGTTATTGCTGGAGTTCTGAAGAAGATTCTCCTGTAATGAGTATTGAAACCATTGAAGAAGTGGTTAAATGGCTCAAGAATTTCCGTAAAGAACCAGTCACTTTTACCTTCCATGGCGGGGAGCCGCTTTTAGCAGGTCCAGAATTTTACCGGAAAGCTTTAGCACTACTGGCTGAAGGTTTAGCTCATCAGAAAATTGCTTTTGCTTTGCAGACCAATCTCTGGAAAATGACCCCTGAACTTGCGCAGATCCTGGCAGAGTATAATATTCCCATCGGTTCCAGTCTGGATGGTCCAAAGGAGCTTAATGACCTGCAAAGAGGAGATGGATATTTCGAGAAAACCATGCAGGGCTATGAAATTGCACGGGATAATGGTCTTAAGGTGAGTTTCATCTGCACTTTTACTTCCCATTCTGTAAATTTTAAAGAGGATATTTTCAATTTTTTCCTTGAGAATGGTCTAACCCTCAAATTACATCCTGCACTGCCATCTTTGCGCGGCGATAACCCTGATGAATGGACACTTGACCCAAAAGAATATGGAGAATTGCTGGTTTATCTCCTGGATAAATCCCTAAAACACATGGATGATATTGAAATTATGAATATTAACAACATGTGCAAAAGTG
>CBETWD010000122.1:0-6943 GCA_965539945.1 uncultured bacterium | reverse complement strand
TCCCATTCAACATTCGATGTTGGACGTTCGATGTTCGATGTTCATTAGTCCATCCAGAGACTTCCCTTTCGTGCTTTCAATCTTTCGTGCTTTCGTGATAATTCTTTCCTTTTTCGTGTGTTGCACAATCTGACGTGTAACCGCACAAGGTCGCAATTTTGCTGATACCTAATTTGAGCGTTGAAGTCCGTGATGAACAGCTATCAAGTCTTGTTTTTTCCAACATCAGTGCCTCGCATGTTTCCGTCGGGTGATCCCTGTCGTTCGGCGGCAGAATGAAGATGCAACCCATGTTGACCATATAATACGTTTAGTTTATACTTACTCCACAACGAAAATATAGCTATAGAACAACCGGAATGCGTAAATATCAATGAAAAAATGGACAGTTCAAGATCGATATGGCCATAACATCTACTTCACAGAAGAACGTTGGCAGCACATTCTGGAATCTCGGCCTGAACTAGAGCCATACTTTGAACAGTTTCTTGAAACCCTACGCACAGGACGCCGTAAGCAAGACCAACTTATTCAAAACGAGTATCGGTATTACAAACATTTCGACGAGCTATTGCCGGAAAACAACAACTTGGTAATCATTGTAGTTTTCAAAACGTGCCTCAATGAACACGGCAAGTACACACACAACAACTTTGTGGTGACCGGGTGGGCCAAATACATTCGATTAAAAAGGTGAGCAAATGGGCAAGGCAAAGTTTTATGAGACGAAGACGACCGCAAATGATGGTACACCTGTACGTTTCGACTATGACCAGGAAGCAGATATTCTTGAGATCTTCTTTGGCGAAAACGAACCTGCTACAGGTGTCGAATTGACCGATTATATCGTTTTACGTCTCAACAAACAGACACGGCGCGCAATCAGTTTAGTGCTACTTCATTTTTCCATTCTAACAGAATGTACTGAATATGGACCACGCAGCTATCCTTTAGATAAACTAGATGAAGTACCAGAGGACTTGCGAGAGTTGGTTCTTCATTTGGTAACATCAATGCCTGTTAGTCAGTTTGTGAAGCTATCCCATTTTCAAGCATCGCCGACAAAGCAGATACCCTTTACCTACGTGGAATCGCAGCCATCGCTGACTGCTGTTTATACTCAACAAGATCGTAATCTGTGATTTTCAAAACACTCTGTTTCCAATTTTTGATCCATTTCAAAATCACAAGTTATTCCCTCGCTGAAAAATCAAGGCTGCTCGCAGTAAAACAACGGGGGCCAAGATGTCCGGCTATTTTAGTGAAGGCTTATTTGAAATCCTTTTCGCCAAAGACCTCGGCTTGATATACCTCAACGTTGGTCGCCGGGTCCTTCCATGCAGTTGCCGACATGCCGCCTTTGACGCATAGATATTCGAGGAACTGTTCCTTGTCCGGCAATTGCTCCCAGACCTGGGGGAGGAAGGTCGAGCTGTACATTCCACGAGACAGAATCACTCCATGAACATTAGGTAGAAGCTGACGCTTCAGGTCGTCTCCATTCTTGAAATTCAGTCTCTCCGGTACGGATAGGACGCTCACTTCAATATCTAACTCGGGCAGCTCCTCTGCACTCAAGCGCGGGAACCTCGGATCTTTGAAAGCTGCGTTTTGAGCATTTTTTTCCACGCATTCAACAAGGGGACATATAGGCTCTATGGTTCCGATGCATCCCCGGAGTTGCCCATGTTTATGTAATGTGACAAAACAGCCCCTGTTTCCCTTCAGAATGGGAGAGGTCCCCGGCCTTTCCACCTTGACGCCATCCACAAGCATCGCCTCAATGGCAGAGCGGGCAAGCCCGAGAAGGGCCTTTTTATCCTGGGCAGATATGGATTCCTTCATTTTTTTTGACATCTCCTTTTTATCCACAAAGGCGATACTCGCATATCCCACAACATTGTCCTTGCCTCCTGCAGTGTCGCCGGAATTTTTGTAATCGGTCAATTTTGCGTCCCAGTTCTTGATTTCGGCAATATGCATCAGAGTCATAACTGCCTGCTTACCGCAGGCCTCGCACAGCGGCATACGGGAAAACTCTGCATTGGTGATGGCGCTGGTGCAGATCCGGTCCATGGAAACCGCCCTTTGGTAAGGGTAGTAGTGGGAAAGATCCGTGCTTGCCACTATCAGGGTATCGTTGTCAATGTGTGGAGCAAGCACTTCAGCAAGGGCCTTGGGATCTCCGCTGTTTATCAGGATCGGCACAATCTCAAAGTCCTTCAGCATCACCTGAAGAAAGGGGAGCTGGATCTCAAGGGAATGTTCCATCTTGTGAGCATCGGGGACAGATTCAAAGATGGGCAGTTTCCTTAGCTTGAAAGCAAGTTGTGCCAGCCGGACATCCCCCAGGGGAGTTTGATAGGCTGTCACTGAAGGAATGGACGGCCCCTTTAAGGGAAAACGATGACTCGGGCCAATGAGTATTACAGTCCTGGTGGAAGGGGCTATCTGCCTGTATCCTGCAGCAGCGACAATACCAGAATAAATATATCCGGCATGTGGAGAGACCATTCCCCGGATTGTTTCCTTAATGTCAACACCAGAGGCATCTCTTAAAAGGATCCTGACTGTCTTACGAAGCTCTTCAGGGTCATTCGGGTAAAATAGACCGGCGACCGCCGGTGGCCGTATTGTTTGAGTCGCCTCGTCAGAGGCGAATGAGGATTCCGTGTGCCAGCCAACGACAACTGCCAATACAAAGGCCATAATTGCAGTTCTGGTCATTTTCATTAATCCCACCGGCCACTGATTGAGGTTCCACAGAACTTGCATTTTCCGTGTTCCACATGGTTTTCCAGCAGCGTATAGCCCCTTCTTTGAATTACTGTACGCTTGCAACCAGGGCAAACAGTCTTGTCACATCCACCGGGTACATTGCCGATGTAAACGTAATGCAGCCCCTGCTTCAAGGCCACATCTTTGGCCTGTTCCAAGACCTCTACAGGCGTAGGTGGCAGATGGACAAGCTTATACTGGGGGAAAAACCGCGAAAAATGAAGGGGATATTCAGGCCCGAGGTTATCCACAATCCACCCGCACATCTTTTTGATCATTTCCATGTCGTCGGTATAGGTTGGAATGACCAGGTTGATAATCTCCATCCAGATGCCTCGCCGGTGCAGGGTCTTGAAGGTCTCAAGGACCGGTTCAAGGTGCCCGCCGTTCAGATCCCAGTAGATCTTGTCTGAGAAGCTTTTCAGATTGACACTGGCTGCGTCGATCACATCACATAGCCTGTTCAGGGCGGCCTGGTTAATATATGCAGCGCTCACCCAGACATTCTTAATCCCCACCCCTTTTGCCTTTGCCGAAATATCGACCATATATTCATAAAAAGTTGTGGCCTCGGCGTATGTATAGGCAATGCTCTTGCATTTGTATTGCGAGGCCCCCAGGACGACTTCCTCAGGGGGCAGGTTGTAATTGCGGGTCTTGTCCGGGCTGGTTTGAGATATCTCCCAGTTCTGGCAGTTCAGACAGCGAAAATTGCATCCGGCTACTGCGAGAGAAAATGCCTTGCTCCCTGGATAGAAATGCAAAAGCGGCTTTTTCTCAACCGGATCAACATGTACCACGCAAGGGTTACCATAAGAGATGGAAAAAAGTTTTCCCTCGATGTTGACTTTTGCGCGACACCTTCCGCGGTTGCCAGGGAGAACCACACATTCATGGGGGCATGTGCTGCACTGGACCTTGCCATTGGCGAGCTGTTTATAGAAATATGCTTCTTTTACATGGCGATCTGTTGAAGAAAAATAGTCTTTGGCCCATACACACTCCCATGGAAACAGCAAAGTACCACAGGTTGCACAAAAGGCTGTCTTTATGAAATGCCTGCGGGTTGTTTTCATTTCCTCTTCCATACATTTAACCCAAGACTAAGCCCTTTGATTATTAGCACTGAGGCCATAACGCCTATGATTCCTATTTTGGGGAGAAATAGCAGCCCTGTCAATATCGTGCCGCAAGCAGCACCTGCAAGGTCTGCCATATAAAGGCGTCCTGTAATCTCCGCCCCTGTGCCCCGGGCCATGCGAGAGACAGCGGAAAATTGACACCCGGCTGCAGCAGCTACAAGAAAAATCAGAGATGGAATCACCATATACTGCATGGCAAACAAAGAAAACTGGCTCTTTGCGCCGACCCCGGCAAGGGTCGCCACGCAGGCCAGTGCAGCCAGTGCAATAAGGGCCGATTCAGTGGCAAGCACTTGCCAAAGAGTGTCCTTTTTTAATTTTCCGGATACAAAGGCACCCAGGGCGGATCCTATCATAAAAAGGGTTATAAAGATACAGATTCGCAGGTATACATAGCCGTATATGACCTGAAACAGGAGGAGAAGGGACAATTCAAATGCCATGCCTGCATATCCGGAGGTCATAATCGTGAAACGGAGCATATCCCTGCGGCATACAAGGACCGCAAATGCCAGGATCGACACGAACATGATGTATTGAAGCGTCTTTGGGCTTTCGGATTTCTTCAGCCACATATCCAGAAGGTGTTTGAAGGCAGAGGGAGAGAGGTCTTTGTTTGGTGAGACCTTTTTTTCAGTAAGAAGACGACTGAGAATGTCCAAACGGAATGGATCCGTCATGCTGGGCAGTTCATAATCTACGAGGCGTTTTGTGACGATCTTGCGCCTGGCCAGCACTCCTGCAATGTCGATTGTCAAAGGCGCATCGGAAGCCAGGTAATAATGGGTAATTCCGGGAAAGACCAAAACATGCGTGAAGGTATGTTTCAGGGCAGCATAAACTGAACGATTTACAGCCAAACCCTTTTCTTCAAGATAATTTTCAGCGCCCACAAGGGTGAATGCAAGTACCCCGTCATCTGTGAGAATCGATTTTGCCTCATGAAAGAATTCCTGGCTGTAGAAACGGTTGAGCTGCGCGTTTTCCGGGTCTGGGAGGTCTGCAATAATGGCATCGTATTTTGTTTTTGCCTGCTTTACAAAGAGGCGTCCATCACCAATATGTACCTGGACAAAGGGATAGGAAAGGCCCTTGTCAATCAGCTTATCCAGGTCAAGAATAGCAGGATCGAGCTCGACATAATCTATTTGCTTTGGTTTGTGTTTGGCAATTTCCTCAATGGTTCCAAAGACCCCTCCTGCGATCAAAAGGACATTGGCCCCTTGTTCAAGCTGACAGAGCGGAAGATGGGCCACAGACTCCATATCAAGGTCGCCGGTTGAATACAAAGGGATTGCGTCCTGCAGGACATTGATCTGCTCGCCGGTCTTAGAGATCGTAAGTTGTGCAAAGGGTGTGTTTTTGTGTACAACCAGTTCTTGACCGGGGAAGCGGAACGAAAGCGTGGACAGATCAAGAGGCCTGGCTGCCAGTATGCCGAGCCCCAGCAGAGCCAGCACCGGAAGGCCTGCATATGAGGTCATCATGGCACCGGCAAGCAGGTTCAGCAGCCCGAGGACCGCCAGGCTATCCCAGTGGGAGAGGGTGTAAACAAGGACGAGGCTGAACAGGAGCCCGCCGGCAATATCTCCCAGTGTATCGGCAATATACACCCTGCTTGTAGTATCCTTACCCTTGAGCAGTGCCCCTGCTATAGGTAACATCCCGCCTGCGACGAGACAGTAGGGGATAAGGATCAAGGTGCTTGAGAAAATGGCCGAAGTAAGGCCAAGCATTTCGCCCCGTACCCAGAGGAGCGGGAGGGCTCGTGCAGCCGCAATCTGGAAAAAAGGTAAGACTCCAACCAGGATATGACCTGCAAAAAGCGCCCTTTCCGGCCTTGCCCTTTTGGCTATGGGTACGCCAAGGGCACTGCCAAGACCTGTAAACAGGAGCCATACGCCAAGCACGAGGCCTATGACCAACTCATTGCCTCCAAAGGTGGACATGACCTCCCGGATCATTATCAGCTGAACTGATACGGAAGAAGTCCCTAGGGCGAGGAGGCAGACCCAGAATTTTTTCTTGCGGGAAAAGCCTTTGTATCCTGTCATATGCGGATTCAGGACCAGTTGATTTTGAATTTAAGTAAGCGTTCATGGGATTACAGCGCCCGTTTTACCGCAACCCACTGAACTGTAAGCGTTTATAGGGTACTGCAGATGCGAGGCGACGGGTACGCAGACGTACTTCCTGTACTTCAAGTGCCCGACAACAAAGCAGATGCGGTGCCCTGTAAACGCTTACAGCTTTTTTGCCTCAGACCAGGCCTCATCCATTTCTTCAATAGAGCACTTGGCGAGTTCATTCCCTCGTGATCTGATGATGTCCTCCATGATATGAAAACGTGTTACAAACCTGCTATTGGTTTTTTGAAGCGCATCTTCCGGGTTGATTTCCAGCAGCCGGGCCATGTTGACCACGGTGAACAGGAGATCTCCCATTTCATGCTCAATATTTTCTTTGGATTTGGTCTTAATGGCCTCTCTGAGTTCCTGTTCTTCTTCTGCTATTTTTGCCCAGACATCCTCTGCCTTGATCCAGTCAAAGCCCACCCTGGAGGCCCTTTCTCCGACTCGAAAGGCCCTTTGAAGCGCGGGCAATGATTTGGGCAGGTGTCCCAGGACACTGTGTTTTTCTCCCTTTTCTTCGGCCTCTCCGGCTTTTATTGCCTGCCAGTTGGCTGCGACCTCTTTTATGCTGTTAACCTTCACATCCCCGAATATGTGGGGATGGCGTCTGATCATCTTTTGGCCTATGCCGGCAAAGGCCTGATCAAGAAAAGATATATCAGCCTCTTCATATATATTCGCGAGCAGAAGCATCATAAAAAAGAGGTCTCCCAATTCTTCTGCTACTGGCTTAGGGTCTTTCTCGTCAATAGCCTCTGACAGCTCATATGCCTCCTCCAGGATATATTTTTTCACAGAAGCAGGGGTCTGTTCTCTGTCCCAGGGACATCCATCAGGTGCCCTGAGGCGAGCCACAATCGACCTGAGTTCTGAAAACGCCTTTTCTGTATT
>CBETWD010000121.1:0-6993 GCA_965539945.1 uncultured bacterium | reverse complement strand
TCTGCGTACCCTCCGCCTCGCATCTGCAGCACCCTGTAAACGCTTACAGTTCGGTAGGTTGTGGTAAAACGGGCGTTGTAACCCCGTGAACGGTTACGACTATTTAGAGACCTCCTCAGGTTGAGTCGTTGATGGTACAATATTTTCAGGCTGATTTTCACCCGGCCGGCTATCATCAGCCAAGGCATCTGTCTTTTCATCTGAGCCTTGCGCAGGTTCCTCAACCCCGGTTACCGGTGCAGGAGCAGTTTCAACAGTCTCAGGAATTACAATAGTCTCAGTAGTCTCAACAGGTTCAGTAGCTTCAGGAATTACAGTCTCAGCAGTTTCAGGAATTTCAGCAGGTTCAACCGGTTCAGTAGTAACAGGACTGGTAGTTACTTCCACGTCCTGCATTATCGAATCCTCAACCCTGTGAGCTGACAAATAGCAGAGAACAAGGGCCAAAACCATAAAGAGCACTGCCAGTCCGGAAGTGATCTTGTGCAGAAAAGAGGCTGGTCCCGCGCTGCCAAAAACGGTATCACTGGACCCGAATACCGCACCTATCGCAGCCCCTTTGCCTTGCTGAAGCAAGACAGTAAGAACCAAGAAGATACATACAATAACATAGACTACAATTAAGATAGTGTGCAAAAGAAAACCTTTAATTAACCGACCCGGCAACTGGCAATCTGAGCAAAACTCCCGGGTTTGAGAGATGCACCGCCGACAAGAGCTCCGTCTACATCAGGGAGCGCCATTAATTCATCAACATTTTCCGGTTTAACCGAGCCACCATACAATATTCGGATTTGCCCTGCAATACCGGAATCGAAACGATCGGTAAGCCACGACCGGATATTGATGTGGGCATCCTGTGCCTGATCCGGAGTAGCTGTCTTACCTGTGCCGATTGCCCATACAGGTTCATAGGCAACTACTACTTTGCCTGCCTCTTGATTACCTACCTCTGAAAAGCCTGCCGACAACTGTTTTTCAAGTATCTCATGCATAAGCCCGGCTTCTCTTTCCTCCAACTTTTCTCCAATGCACAGGATTGGAAGCAAATCATTTTCCAGGGCAGACTTGACCTTTAAGGAAATAAGGCTGTTTTCTTCTCCGAAAATGTGCCTGCGCTCTGAATGCCCGAGGATTACCCACTTAACTCCGAATTCCTTGAGCATGATAGATGATATTTCACCAGTGAAGCCGCCCTTTTGCTCAAAGTACATGTTCTGAGCTGCAAGGGACACAAGTTCACCTTCCTTAATGATTTCACCGGCTGTTGAAAGGGCGGTAAACGGAGGCGCAATTACTATCTCTCTTTCCGTCAGGTTATTCACAAGGGGCAAAAAAACTTTAAGGAAATCACGGGACTCGGCCACGGTTTTGTACATCTTCCAGTTAGCTGCTAAAACAGGTTTTCTCTTTGAAGAATTCATTTTTTATTACACTCCTCAAGTGCCGTTATGCCCGGCAGTTTTTTTCCTTCCAAAAGATTAAGAAACGCCCCACCACCTGTGGACATGTAAGATATGTTTTCTACTTCACCGGCCCTGTGGATGGCCAGATCAGTATCTCCTCCGCCTACAATGCTGAGGGCCTGACTGCTGCCGACTGCATGCGCCAGGGCCATTGTACCCTGGCTGAAGGGATCGAGCTCAAAGGCCCCCATTGGGCCATTCCACACTATGGTTTTGGCATTGTAAAGGGCTTCACTGAAAAGGTCTGACGTTGCAGGCCCTATGTCCAATGCCATCCAATCATCAGGAATTTCCCGGGTTGGTACGATCCTGGTTTCGGCGTTTGTATCAAGATCCTGTGCTATGACGCAGTCAACAGGAAGGTAGAATTTAATGCCTTTATCTTTTGCCTGATCAATTAAGGCCCTGGCCGTGCCTACCAGCTCTTTCTCAGTAAGGGATTTTCCTATATCAATGCCTTGTGCTGTCAGAAACGTATTAGCCATTGCTCCGCCGACTATCAGCTTATCCACCCGGTTCAGTATGTTTTTAATGGCCTCAAGCTTGCCGGATATTTTGGCCCCACCCAGGATGGCTACCAGAGGCCTGGCAGGTTCTTCCATGGCCTTTTTGAAGTATAAAAGTTCCTGCTTTATAAGAAAACCGGCTGCACACTCTTTAACCAGGCCGGGTACTCCGGTCACTGAGGCATGGGCCCGGTGTGATACTGCAAAGGCATCATTTATATATATATCGGCCATTTTTGCCAGGGCTTCTACAAAGCCAGGGTCGTTTTTTGTTTCTCCTTGATAATATCTGAGGTTTTCAAGTAGCAGCACTTCTCCGTCTGACATGGAGTTGACCTGGTTCTCCACTTCATCTCCCATGCAGTCCGGGGCCAGAGATACCTCTTGGCCTATCAGCTCTCCAAGACGCTTGGCCACTGGTCTCAGGCTGAATTTTTCTATCCTCTGTCCCTTCGGACGGCCAAGATGCGAGCAGAGTATCAGTCGTGCTCCAGCCTCCATGGCGTATCGTATGCTTGGCAGGGCCGCCCTGATACGGTTGTCGTCTGTGATATTGCCGGAATCGTCCAAGGGGATATTGAAGTCCGTCCTCATCAGGACCCTTTGGCCTTTCAGTGAAATTTCATCTATATAGTTGATCACGACAGTATCTCCCCATGCAAATCCCTATATCTAATTTTGTAACCCTGAACCTTTGAACCCTGAACCCATGAACGGTTACCTAATTTTCAAACCAGAGACATCTCTTCCTCTATCTGAGTAGCATGCTTACCCATATATATCGAGCCGTTTCTGCCGTCAATACTCAGAAAGTCGCCGGAACGAATGATGCGGTCGTGTAATCGCGCAAAACCCATATTTTCAAAGACCTGCAGTTGCTTGCAGCCCACAATACAGTTTTTGTCCAGACGAAATGCAATAATGGCTGCATGAGATGTCTGCCCTCCCTTTGCTGTGAGCAGGCCGTCTGTTAAAGTAATTTCCTTGATATCGTCCGGGACAGTGTCTGAACGGATCAGGATCAATGGGATTCCGGGCTCCTTCTCGCGGAAGGATTTAATCTCAGAGAGGGTAAACACGGCCTTCCCTGTCATGGCCCCTCCGCTCACGCCGATGCCTCTGCCCAGGTAGTTGGCCTCTAATTCTGCTGAGTGTACGAAAACCTGAACGATGTATCGCCTCTTTGTGGTCATATTTCGGCTCTGGAGTATAAAAAGCTGGTTGCTCTCCGGGCCTTCAAAGGTAAATTCTATCTCCTGAGGATCCCATCTTTTTTCGTAGATGAGCTCTCTGGTCATGGATAACAAGGTATTGTAAATCTCCGGAAAATTTTTCTCCAGAGTCATCTCGGAATCAAGCCCCATGGCCTTTTGCTGCTTTATTGAAATCGGATATGTAGTGACCAGACCGCTTACGATGTCATCCCCCTGATTGCCGGTGGTGAAGTCGCCCCACAGGCTGATACTGTCTATATGGTCAGTATGGATTGGCGTAAAGGCTACGCCGGTACCGGATGTCTCAGAAAGGTTTCCATAGGCCATGGCCTGCAGTATCACAGCCGTGCCCCAATAATCGGACATTTCCATTATTTCTCTGTAATTTCTTGCTTTTTCAGACTCCCAGGACGTAAGAATCAGTCGTATAGCCACAAGGAGTTGCTCAAAAGGATCCTTTTCCAGCTCCAGACCGTGGTCCAGCGTGGCTTGATGATAAGCCAGGGCCAATTCTTTCATCTGGTCTCCGGTAAATTCCCTTTTCTGCTTTACTCCATACCGGCGCTTGTGATTACTAATGAGCTCGGTGAACATCTCACGGTCCAGATCAAAGGCCATGGCCCATGATTGGACAAACCTGCGGTAGTTGTCCCAGGCAAACCAGGCTTTTCCTGTCTTTTTTGCCAGGCCTTCTATGATTTCAAGGTTGCTGCCCACGTTAATGATTGTTG
The DNA here is from genome assembly GCA_965539945.1 of uncultured bacterium. Lineage (GTDB taxonomy): Bacteria > Desulfobacterota > Dissulfuribacteria > Dissulfuribacterales > UBA3076 > UBA3076. Next base: position 3,076 of record CBETWD010000121.1, on the reverse strand, counting down.
ACATCATCCCCGGCATGGAAATGGCCGCTCCGCTCCTTACAGATAGGAGCAATGGATTTGACGGATCGCCAAACCCGCGCCCGGTCTGGCGCTCCATTTTCCCAATGGCTATCTGAAGCTGTGACTTGAATTCTCTGTATACACTGGGCAGTTTCCGGATAATAGGATAGCACCTGAAGACCTCGGTGGTGACAATTACTCCTGGTGGAACCGGTACTCCCTCCTGTGCCAGGAGCACCAGGTTAAAGCCTTTATTGCCAAGGTGTATGAGGTTTTTTGTCTGTTCTTTCGGGCTATGTATAGGACACAAGATCTGATTCGGATCATAGCTCAACATTAAATCAAGTTCCTTGTGATCCAGTCTTTCTTTCTGCTCTCCAAGCACCTGGTATACCCGGGCGATAAAGTTGTCCAGATACTGAAGACCAAAGGTGCCGGAGATGAGGTCTCTCAGGAACCATTCTGTTATCTGATGAATGAGCTGAGTCTCGTTTTCAGCTTCTTTTATAGCAGTCTTGTATTTTGGAAGAAGGTTGTGTTTGCCCAACTGGCGAATAATAAGAGAGATATTGTCCTGATGGGGGCTTATGTAATAGATATGGATAATGTCTTTAACTCCCTCAGACAGCCCTCTTACCACGTCCTGATACTGGGAAAAGGCAAATCGCCGGACCTCAAGGGATTTTTCCAGCAAGGCGAGATAAGTGGCGAACTTTCTGGAATACACTCCGTCTAACTGTACGGCTCTCCAGAAGAGGCGGAGGTACCTCAGGATGCGCACAAAGATAGCCCTTGAGATAAAGGTTGAATCTATCTCAGCTATCAGCCGTTCGAAATGAATATTAGCCAGGTTCTCCAGGCGAAAACTGAGGCTGAGGGCGTCAAACTTGCGCTCATGGTAACGGCCATACATTGAAGGGATATCCACTGTTATGTGCCGCTTGTGGTATATATCCTCCCTGATTTCAAACTGCTCTTTGCTTAATATAATGCCCTTAAGGACATCAAGCTGGTCCAGGATTACCTCAAGACACCGCTCCGGATCGTCGTCCACATCCAGGATTTCAAGTACCTTGTCCAGTCCCTCAAAACCCAAATTCTTGGCTTCTTCCAGGTGATGACGGATTTCCTGAGTGCCGAGCTTGTACTTATGGGCCTCAAGCCTGTACATCTGGATAAGAAGTTCAACACGTCTTCTCTCTTGATGGGGGATATCCTGTACTTGACACAGTATCTGTGAGAGCCGGTCCTTTTCCAAATTCAACAGGCCATCTACACTGTGGGTAAATCGTTTGAGATCCAGCACATCTGCCAGATGCCGTATGAGTCTGTGGACATGATCCACGTAAGGGCCATGGTCAGGAACCTGCTCCAGGATTTCAGGAGGCAGGAAGGGGGCCATCCCTTGCTTTTGCCTGCTGAACCAAAAGTACAGAATGGCTTCAATAAAATCGACAATGCGGTTGTTGCTCTCAACATGGCTCTGTTTTCTCAGGAAATGAATAAGTATATCCTTGCGGTGAGATATCTCATCAAGCTCTGTTGATACATCCCTCAGGAGACCCTCTGCTCCTATTTCATTGAAGTAAACCGGCAGGATCTTGGTCAACTGTTTGACCAGATTGTAAGTCGGCTCTATGTCACAGTTCAATAATCTGCTGACGTCTTTCTGAAACAGGTCTGTATCCCGGATGCATGTGCCTGCCAGTTTAAGATTTATTATAAGGGCTGACAACAGGGTGCCGCAGACACTGGTTCTCTGTTCTACAAATTTTAACCAGACACGAATATTCTGCAGGTGAGCAGGATCGCTCAAGATATGCCATTCGGCATCTACGCCCTTAATCCCCGGGGGTTTGAAGCCAAACTGGACTACCTGGTTGAGAAAAAGCTCCATAAGCCTTGTGTCGTCCCTGCGGACTATTTCTGAACCCAGGGCCTCGATGCACTGAAGAGCAGTCCTTGGGAAATGTCCTAGTTGCTGCTTTAGCAGCGCAAAGCTTCTGGAAAGGATCTCTTGAAGCTGCTCTAGGTCTGCAGTGCGTATAAGATACAAAAGGCTGCGGTTGATCTGTCGAAGGATTTCCTCGTGGATCGTGGACAGGCCTTCTATTTCAATAAGATGGAATGGCAGAAGAAGGTATAATCCGGCCTCTTGATTGCGGGAAGCCTGCTCTTTTGATGATACGGGCGGGATTTGACACGACAGACGGCCCAGGTCCTGGACAATTTTCCTGTACTGATTCACTATATCTAGATAGCCTGTGCGCCTGGCCAACTCCAAGACGTCTTTTTCCTTAAGAGGCGCTTTCCTTTCGATTTTCAGGTCTTTCAAAGAGGATTTGAGCTGTTTATGCGAGACCGGATCGATAAGTCCCAGCGTCTTTTCCAGGTCTTCAGAATCCAGTCCCATGGAGACCTGTTCAATAGCGCTGTTTAGCCAGTTAACAGGGTCTTCTTGCTCAAGCCAGTACTGAGAGGTAGCTTTCTGAACTTCAACAAGAAGTCTTCCTGCTTCATCCCACAACCCCGGAGGGATTTTTTGCCCCTCCAGGCGGTTGGAAAGATTCTGTATCAGGTGTGATACAGGGTGATAGCTCCTGGCAACAGACTTAATCACATGCGCATTGGATTCTTTAAGCCTGTGAAAGGCATGTTCAATATCAGGCAGTATTGTCAGAAGCTTTTCAGTATCTACTTTTTGGATGATCTTTTCCAGAAAGGCCAGGAGTCCGTTTACGGCTTCGGTCTTCCGGTCATTTTCAGGGGCCTGGAAGATGACATCAGAGAAGGTGTCCAAAAGCACTCTGATGGCCTCAGGTCCCTGAGACGAACGGCTGTAAGTAGCAAGATTCTTGAGGGCAAATGACCTCAGATCTCCAATTATGATTTCCCAGTTTCGAAATGGATGGTGCAGCTCAAAGAGGAGGCTGTCAACAGCCTTAATTATGCCTTGATAATCCTTTACTGCGTCCCGGAGAACCTGGTAGCGGGAGTCAAACTCTATTTCCCGGACGGCTGTGGCCTCAAGATTTGCACGAAGGGCTTCTGATGCTATCATGTTTGTAGTTATTTA
>CBETWD010000120.1:0-7084 GCA_965539945.1 uncultured bacterium | reverse complement strand
CAACAAAGCAGATGCGGTGCCCTGTAAACGCTTACTTGATTTCGATCTGTTTCGCCTTTACCTCCTCCTTTTTGGGAAGGGTAATTTTTAAGACACCATTATCATAGGATGCCTCTATTTTTTCAGGATCTACTGATACAGGAACTCTGATAGTCCTGGAAAAAGCTCCGTAACGGGTCTCAATGCGATGGAAATTTTCTTTTTTTTCCTCGGTTTTTTGCTTTTTTTCTCCCTTTATTATCAGTAAGTCGCCAGAGAGAGATATGTCAATATCCTTGGGTTCCATGCCCGGGATTTCTGCTTTTACGACAAGAGAATCCTTTGTCTCTGATACATCCACAGCAGGCATCCATTCCCCTTTCATGGGCAAAAATTCTCTTTCACCGGCCAAATTCCCCCAAAGATCCTCCATCTCCCTTCTAAGATTGCTAAGTTCACGTAATGGTCTCCAAGGTGTAATTTCAAGCATGGTATGAACCTCCTCCGTTTTAAATCCGGTCAAATATATCTTACTTAAAAAAATAAGTTCGATGTTTTCTGAGTCAAGAAATTTTTGCCTGAAAATTTTCAATGGACAGGTAATGTTTTCGGATACGGTTCTCTCGACTAGCCTCTTGATTTGCTTGCTCAAGGGAAAGTGGATATAGTAGCACTTACGCTGTTCTGATATTAAGGATCCTAATGAGAGACTAAAGGAGGTCCCTTGGCATGGTTGAACAAGCTGATGATAAAAGCCCGCTTACTCAACCCTTCAACATAAGAGATTGCGCACTTGTATCTATGGCCACTGGTTACAAGGCCCAAAACCTGAGAGAATTTAAGGAAGGGCTGCTGAGGGTCCATGGTGGCAGCATATATCATCACTTCTGGGGACGTTTTTTAGAGCCCCAGTTCGACGAACCTGAGTACAGTAATGATTTTGCAGCCTGGGTATACCACCGTCTTAACGAAAAGGCCTTGGCAGAGAAGCTGAGTGTTATTGACCCTACTGACTATGAAGATATTGAGTCTGTCAGGCAGGAGTTGGTGGAATGTATAGAAGACAGGCTGTACGAGAATGAATTTGTGCCCTGGACAAGGGCCGATGAGCAATTTCATTTTGTCCGCTCCCAGATAGTGGTCTTGGATACCGGGCGTTATCTGAAGATACCGTCGGATTTGCCGGCCGCAGTGCCGGAAATGACCATCGGCAGCATATTTTATCACTTCATAGATGCCCGGAAGAGAACGGAAGACGGAAGTGACGACTTTAGCGCCTGGTTGACAGGGTGGGGTGACACATATAATGATCTCAGACTGAAGCTCATGGCCGTTGATCCATTCTTTTCTTCTTTGAAAGAATTGCGTTGGATGGTCACCCAGGTATTGGAGGAATACTTCAGCGGAGGGAACTCATGAGCGAACTCCTTGACCGTTACGCAGAAGTGGCAGGCCGGGACGTAGTAAATCACCTTTACCAGTTGGCTGCTCCCCTCAAAGGCATGAAGGTTGTTCATGTAAATTCCACCAAGGAAGGTGGAGGAGTAGCTGAGATCCTCAGGAAACTGGTTCCGATGATGGAGGCCCTGGGCCTTGATGTGAAGTGGGAAGTATTGGAGGGCAGCCCTGATTTTTATCAATGTACCAAGGGGTTTCACAATGCCATCCAGGGCTTTCCAGTAGAGCTGTCCGAGGCCATGCTGGAGGCCTATGAAACCGTTAATGCAGAAAATGCCGAGAAACTTCGGCCGGTCCTTGAAGAGGCTGACTTTGTCTTTATACATGACCCGCAACCAGCGCCATTTCTCAGCTTTTGCCCCAATAGGCGTGGAAAGTGGGTATGGAGGTGCCATATAGACTGCAGCCGTCCGTATCGTCCGGTATGGAAGTATTTAAAAAACCGGATACAGGACTATGATGCCAGTATTTTTTCCCTTGCGCAGTTTGCTCAACTCCTGCCTCATCCCCAGTACCTGATCGCCCCCAGCATAGATCCCTTGAGTGAAAAAAACATTGATCTTCCCGAAGAAGAGATCATTGGGGTCTTTGACCAATTCAGTCTGAAGCCGGATTTGCCCCTTATTTTGCAGGTCTCCCGTTTTGACCGGTTTAAAGACCCTCTGGGCGTGATAGAGGCTTACAAACAGGCCAGAAAGATGGTGCCCTTACAACTGGTTCTGGCAGGTGGCGGTGCCACTGATGACCCTGAAGGTGAAGAGGTGCTTGAGGAGGTCCGGAAGGCTGTGGCAGACAACGAGGACGTGCATGTACTGCTTCTTCCACCTGATGCCCACAGGACGATTAATGCCTTGCAGCGGGCCTCTGATATTGTGCTTCAAAAGTCCATAAAGGAGGGCTTTGGGCTCACTGTTACAGAGGCAATGTGGAAAGGAAAACCGGTAATCGGAGGAGACACAGGTGGAATCCGTCTCCAGGTAGTAGATCATTTTACCGGTTTCAGGGTAAGAAGTCCTGAGGGTGCTGCCCTGCGCATCCGTTATCTGTTGCACCGCACGGACAGGTTAGAAGAGATGGGCACCAGGGCAAGACGCCTTGTCCTTGAGAATTTTCTTCTGACACGGCACCTGAGGGAATACCTTGCATTGATGATCGGTGTGCTTCACGGTCTTGAAGACAGGATAGATATGGTACAATGAGAGTCCTTTTATAGGTTCAAAGGTTCAGGGTTCAAAGGTTCAGGGTTCAAGAAAAAAGATGAACATCGAACATCGAACGTCCAACATCGAATTTTGAATGGAGAAGGCATGAGAATAAAGCAATTAACAATCATCAATCCAATGTGGTATGGCAGCGCTGAAAGCTCAAGGCGCGAGGTTAGGGCCTGGAAAAAAATAAATTGGTGGAATTCGCGCCCAGATTTGCCATAGATTTAGTCGATCTGATTGAACAAAACCGCAGGCATAGCAGTGTTATGTTGAGGATTTTGCGATTGAGGATCGATTAAAGATGTGGTGAAGATGGGATGCGAAAATGCCAAGTTATTTTTTTCCAGGCCCTTAGTGAAGGTTAACAAAAGAAAAGCAACCCTGAACCTCTGAACCCTGAACCCCTACAGAAAGGTAACCCTGAACGGTGAACCCTGAACCTGTGAACGCCTATGACATTTTAAGGTTTTGGGATTTATTGACGAGAAGTAGAAACAGGGCCTTACTCCTTGACTATGACGGCACCCTTGCCCCTTTCAGAGTGGAGCGGGATAAGGCGGTGCCGTATTTTGGGGTAAGGAAGATCCTTGAAAAAATAATAGCTACTGGTGGTTGCAGGGTCGTTGTAATAAGCGGAAGGAGCGTGGAAGACCTCCTGCCCCTACTGGGACTGCAAGTCACTCCTGAGATATGGGGGTCACACGGCAGGGAAAGGCTTTATGCAGACGGTACATACAAGATTTTGCCTGTTGGGGCTAAAGCAGATAAGGCCTTGAAAGAAGTCCTTGATTGGGCCGGAGCATCAGGTCTGGAGTCCTGTTGTGAGTTAAAGCCCGGCTGCATTGCATTCCATGTGCGGGGTCTTGCGCCAGAAAAGGCAGAGAAGATCTTGACACAGGTCCGTAGCGTTACGTCTTCTTTGGAACAAAGGCACGGTGTTGGTCTCCATAGCTTTGATGGCGGGCTTGAGCTCAGGGCCGAGGGATGTCACAAGGGCCAAGCGGTTGAGACCATTTTTCAGGAATCAGGGTCAGATACGGTTGCTGCATATCTCGGAGATGATAGAACTGATGAGGACGCCTTTCGCGCCATAAAGGGCAGGGGTATCGGGGTCTTGGTCAGGTCCGAGTTGAGGACTACGGAAGCGGATTTTTGGATAAAGCCTCCGGAGGAACTCCTGCAATTTCTTTCAGAATGGGCCCGGGCATGTAACAAAGGTTCAAAGGGTCAAGGGGCAGGGGGCAGGGGTCAAGAAAAAGATGAACATCGAACATTGAACGTCCAACGTCGAATTTTGAATGGAAAAAGATGAAGAAACAGACTTATGACAGGATTTACCGATAGCCTAAAGCCGTTGATTCGTGAGTTCTTCCTGCCCACTCGCCAAGCTTGCGAGGCAGGCGGGAATAGAGAAGGCATGGGCATAGAACAATAGAGCAATGATAAATCAACAATCATCAATCAACAATCAACAATCCAATGGGGGAATGTGTGGAAGAGCCAGGTACCAGGATAGTAGCAGTTTCAAACCGTTTGCCTATTCGTCTGGTCCATGGACCGGACGGATTGGAGATAAAGCCTGGTGCAGGTGGCCTTGTGACTGCCCTTGCTCCGGTCTTCAGGAACAGAGGAGGGGTCTGGATCGGTTGGTCCGGAGGGACTGATGACGCCGATCTTGCCGGGCTCATGGAACCGGCGTCTCGTGAGGCCGGATATAGCCTCCATCCAGTACCGCTCTCAGCCGATGAGGTCGGCGACTACTACTATGGATTCTCCAATGAGGTTATCTGGCCCCTGTTTCATGATTTACAGACTCGCTGTAATTTTAAGCCCAGGTATTGGCAGCAGTACCTGAACGTCAACCGCAAATTCGCTGAGATTACAACAAAGCACAGCAGTGAGACTGATTATATATGGGTCCATGACTACCATCTCGTGCATATGGCCCAGTCCCTTAAGGAGCTTGGAGCAGAAAGGAACACAGGATTTTTTCTCCACATTCCCTTTCCGCCTGTGGACATCTTCATGAAATTACCATGGAGGGCTCAGATCCTCAGGGCACTCCTTGAATATGAACTGGTTGGTTTTCAGACCATGAGGGACCGCAAGAATTTTATCCGGTGCCTCCGGTATATCAGCCCAGGTATCAGGACTTCAGGAAGGGGGCCTGTTGTTACTGTTATTGTTGGAGATAAGCGGGTCAGGGTAGGTGCCTTCCCTATCAGTATTGATCATGATGCATTTGCCCGGGATGCAGAATCTAAAGAAGTGGCTGATATGGCATGGTACCTTCACGAGGCTTTACCAAATCGCCAGATAATACTGGGTGTGGATCGCCTTGATTATACCAAGGGGATACCGGAGAGGCTTGAGGCCTTTAAAGACGCGCTTTCACGCTTTCCTGAACTTCAGGGGAAAATCACCCTGGTTCAGGTCGTAGTCCCCAGCAGAGAAGAGGTACCTGAATACCAGATGCTTAGGGCAGAGCTATACCGTCTTGTTGGTGAAATAAATGGAAGGTTTACCCGATCAGGCTGGGTGCCGATACACTATCTCTACAGAAGCCTGGGCCGCTCTGAGCTTTTGGCCTACTATCGTCTAGCTGAAATCGCCATAATTACTCCCCTGAAAGACGGGATGAACCTGGTTGCAAAAGAGTACTGTGCCTGTAACCTGGAAGAAAATGGTGTGCTGATTCTCAGTGAGTTTGCCGGTGCTGCAGCCCAGTTGCACAGGGGGGCTATCATGGTTAATCCCTATGATGTCGAAGGGATGTCCGACGCCATTCATCAGGCCTTTCACATGGATCAAGCGGAAAGGCATGACAGGATGCACAGGCTCAGGGAGAAAGTGCATCATAGAGACATTATTTGGTGGGCAAATAATTTTTTAGAGGCGGCCATTGCCAAGGACCTTCGATCATTCCCTGCTGTTGAAGAGTATATGCCTGAGATTCCCCTTGCATCTAATGAGTGTCTGAACGAAAAGGCCGTTCAGACACAATTTTGAATTCTAAATGTTGAATTTTGAATTTAAAAAAGGAAATAAAGGCATCCTTCATATTATCCCAAAAGTAGTTTACACTTTGTTGATCTTGTATTTTGGTAGTGAAATTTGAAACTTGAAATTAGAAATTGGGGGAAATACAAGAATGTAGATGCGTTACCTAATTTCAAATTTCTAATTTCCAGTTTCGACATATGTTAATTGTCCCTGGCGTAACTTCTCAATAAGTCCGGGTAAATCATGTTTTGCGACTATCCAATGGATTTCGGCTTTCGCCGGAATGACAGGCGCTCATACCCAATCGTCATTCCAGCGAAGGCGGGAATCCCGTGACTGTTACCCAGACTTATTGAGAAATTAATTATATTTTTATAAGTAGCTGATTTCAATACCGATATCCCTCCACCTTTGTCCATCTAATAACAATTTACCAATTTTTCCTGATGATGATTTAAGGAAATTGGGCCAGTCGCCGAAAAGTCATTCTAGAGCGAGTTACTCTTCAATTCCTTTTTCAAAAATTGTTAAATGAAAAAACAGTTTATGAAATCAAAAGTCCTGATACTCATTCTTATCTATGTGTTTTTAGGGATATTTTTCTGCCCTCAAATCGCACTGACAGAGATAAATGACATACAATACCTGCATATTCTTAAGGAATCAGGACAGCGCCAAAAAGCATACGAAGGATATAAGAGCGCTATTGCCAAATATCCTGGATCAATTCCTCTTACCCTTAATTTTATTGGACTCCTTATTGACATGGGAAGGATTGATGAAGCATGGAACCGGCTGGAAAAGATTGAGCCGGAAGATATCAATATCCTGAATGACGATGACCAAAGACGCATTGCGCTACTCAGGGCCCAGATTTTCGTAAGAAAGGAGGAATTCAACAAGGCAATAACTGAAATTGAGCCCTTTGCGGATTCAAAAGATGATCAGCTTCTTATTGCGGATATCTACCTCTTGGGAGGACAGAGGAATAAGTCATTAAGGATTCTGAAAGACGTAACACGATCTTCTTATTATACACCCTATGAAAAAGATCTTGCCCGAAAAAAAATAAAGGATATCAAAAGATACTATGCCTCCCGATTTTCCATGGATTCCGGGATTGTCGATTCCATCCCGTGGAGCACTATCTCCGGTATGGTCCCCATAGGCCAAAACGGCCAATTTACCACATCATATCTATGGATGGACGGTGGACATCTTTTCTCTGTAGCTCTGGACTGCCTTCATAAAAGATTTCCTCCAACTGAATCCTATGAGCTACTGTTTTCCATCACTGATGATGGCGATGAAGGTGTAAGCGTTAAGAAGACATTTTATCCAACAAAAAGATCTCAGGCAGAAATCAAAGGATACTATAACCAGGTTGAAAGAGAGATTACTGCGCTGATGGATGAATTCAGCCTGAAAAAAGGTGG
>CBETWD010000119.1:0-7138 GCA_965539945.1 uncultured bacterium | reverse complement strand
ACACTTTTTCGAAAAAAGTGTAAACTAATGAATGAAGGATGCCGAGATATCAACCCTGTTCATTTGCCCGCTTCTATTTCAGGCGCAACAGGCTCATTCATGCCTTCTTGGGATTTAAGCCTGCCGGCTATTTCCACAAAGGGTTTGAAAAGATCAATGGGAATCGGGAACAGGGTGGTTGAGTTATTTTCCGTGGCTACTTCCCTTAGGGTCTGGAGGTACCTGAGCTGCAGGGCCGCGGGTGCCTTGTTTATGATATTAGCAGCATCGGCCAGCTTTCTTGCTGCCTGAAACTCACCTTCTGCATTAATAACCTTTGACCGGCGCTCCCGTTCGGCCTCGGCCTGTTTTGCCATGGCCCTTTTCATCTCGTCCGGGAGGTCTATCTCTTTTACTTCTACCTTGCTGACTTTGATTCCCCAAGGCTCGGTGTCGAGGTCTAGTATCTCCTGAATCTGGGCATTAATTTTATCTCTCTCTGCCAGGAGCTCGTCAAGTTCAGCCTGTCCGCAGACACTCCTGAGGGTGGTCTGGGCCAGTTGGGAAGTGGCAAAAAGGAAGTTTTCCACCTCAATTACCGCCCTTCTTGAGTCAAGGACCCTGAAATAGACTACCGCACTCACCTTTATGGATACGTTATCTCTGGTAATGATATCCTGTGGTGGAACATCAAGGGTAACGATCCGAAGGTCAATTTTCTTCATCTTATCAATTACAGGAATGAGTATTATAAGACCCGGGCCCTTGGTCTTAATGACACGACCCAGCCTGAAGATCACGCCCCGTTCGTATTCGTTCAGTATGCGAATGGCTGATACCAGAAAAGCGATGATCAAAAAAAGCAGAAAAGCGAGAGAAATTGTCATGACTTGCCTCCGTGGGTCCTTGAGACCCGTAATTTAAGTCCTTCTATATCTATTACTTTTACCTCAGTATCCACAGGTATGGTCTCCTCGCTTACAGCAGTCCAGAGCTCTCCGTGCAAAAAGACCTTTCCACTCGTCTTTCCTACTGTCTTCCGGACAAGGCCTTTTTCACCTATAAGACCTTCTGCCCCGGATTTGGGCCTGGAGAGGGTGGCCCTGGTTGCCAGATAGGTAATAGCGGCCAGGAAGGAGCCAACCCCCAGCAGAGTAGTCAAAAGCACATCAGTGTCAATGGATACTCCGGTTTTCGAGGTATCAAAGAGCATTATAGAGCCCAGGAAAAGAGCAACCAGACCTGCTGCCCCCAGTATGCCGTGGCTGGCAATTACAAGCTCCATTACAAACAGGACTATTGCCAGGAGCAACAGAAGCAGACCGGCAGTACTTACAGGGAGGGCCTGAAGGGCAAACAGACCCAGGAGCAGGCATATGGCCCCTATGGTCCCTGGGAAAATGGTCCCGGGATGGGCAAACTCGAAATAGAGCCCTGTCATACCGATCATCATGAGGATATAGGCGATGTTTGGATCTGCTATGGTCCTGAGTATTTTTTCCCTCAAGCTCTCTTTTATCTGAATAATTTCAGGGTTACTTATCACCAGCTTAGCCGGACCATCAGGCAGACTCACTGTCATGCCATGGAGTTGTTGAATCAGGTCACCGAGGTCTTTAGCCAGGATGTCAATTACTTTCAGTTCCAGTGCTTCCCTGGCTGAGGCCGAGACGCTCTCCCTTACCGCCTTTTCCGCCCATTCTGCGTTTCGCCCACGCTCCGTTGCCACACTCCTGGCCATGGCTGCAAGGTCGTTTTCCGCCTTTTGTTTCATGGTATCGTCTTTTTCTCCGCCCGAGCCCAGATTTACCGGGTGAGCCGCCCCGATATTGGTACCGGGCGCCATAGCGGCAACATGGGCGGCAATGGTGAGAATAGCACCGGCAGATGCGGCCTGTGCCCCGGAAGGCATTACATAAACAACTGTCGGAATCGGTGATGCCATCACTTCCTGGACCATATCCCTCAGGGTAGATACAAGGCCGCCTGGAGTGTCAAGTTCAATCACCAGGCAGGTAGCCAGGCCCCTGTCCGCCTCTCTAAGCGCCCTTTTTAAAAGCTCCGCTGCACCGGGATTTATGCTTCCTTTTAATTTGACCAGATAGATCCTGGAATGGTCTGTTGTGGTCCGCGGCTTGTCTTTCTGATCATCCCCCCACAAGGAAGGAACTAACACAGACAAAAATAGCGTAATAAAAAGCAACAGGACCACTTTTAGAAAATGGGTATCAGGTTGGATTTGTTCTATGGTCTTTTGCATTTGGCTTTCAGCGATATTCGGCATACTCTTTTTCCAGTATTTGAAGGTCCTGCCAGGCCACACGTTTAAGGTCCAGTTGCCGGCTTCCTTGCGATCTCAGCAGATATGCCGGATGATAGATCGGCATGACCCTGGCATTTCCCAACTGATGGAAGCGGCCACGAAGAGATTTCAATGGAGCTTTTTCTTTAAGGAGGGTCTGGGCAGCCACCAGTCCCAAAGCAAGTATAAGGGGCGGATCGATGAGCCTCAACTGGTGTCTTAAGAAGAAAGAGCATGCGGCAATTTCTTCGTGCCCGGGTGTGCGGTTATGCGGGGGGCGACACTTGATCACACTGGTGATAAAGACATCCTTTCTGGAAATATTTACGGCATTTAGCATATCTGTAAGGAGTTCCCCTGAAGGGCCTACAAACGGCAGGCCCTGCATGTCTTCTTCCCTGCCGGGGGCCTCTCCTACCAGCACCAGCTTTGCATTTTCAGGTCCTTCTCCAAAGACTATATTATGCCGCTTTTTATGCAGCTCACACCTGTTACAATTTTCAACCATCCTGCGAAGCCCGTCAAGGTCAGTTGGTGCAGGAATCTCATCCCCATATTCCCGGGTGGAAGTCAGTCCTTGCAAAGACATTTTATCTTTGACACGATTATCCAGAAAGGCGGATAATTCAGGGCCCTTTGGAATAATCTCAACCCCCAGTTGCTTTTGATAACGTAGCCAGGAGGAAATATCGTTCATAATATGAACAATTTCTTTATTCATAAGCACTAAATCGTCTCGAATTTTAATCCTTTAATCCCTCACGCCTTCCTGAGGACCAGACCGTTTTGAGAAAACCAAGAATAAAGCCAATACTGCAATCGCACCTATGGCAGAACCCAGGGTATCTGCCACCCAGTCAACCGGATCAGCACATCTATTTGGCACAAAATATTGATGAAGTTCGTCGACAAGGCCGTATAATGATCCAAGAAAAATGGCCTGACACAGGGCCACTGCTATAGATACTGCAGAGTTGTGCAGCCTCCACCACATGAGCAATGAACCTAATGCAACATACTCTAAAAAATGTATAAAATAGTCACTGACCGATATGCTGGGAAGTCGATTCCCAGGGACGGAAGATATCCCGAAGATGACTCCTGCATAGACTATGCACAGGGCTAAACGTAGATTCATGAAGCAAGACCCCTTGATTCACTTGACGGTATATATAGAGTAAACTATGAATGATTGCTTGTCAGCGACTGAATTATCCCATGGACATAATTTGAGATTTCTTATCATGGCATTCCCCAATAAGGAGTGGACAACTTGAGTGACGAAAGCCTAGTTATTAAGCAGCGCCGCGAAAAAGCGGAGCAACTTGAGAAAGATAATATATCTCTTTATCCCAACGACGTAAAGACGCCTGAAAGTACGGCGACAATACGCAGGTTGTATGATTCATATGATGCAGAGGCCCTGGAAAAGGTGCCGGACAGCTTCAGATTGGCCGGCCGCATAATGAGTTTGCGCCGTTTTGGAAAGGCAGCCTTCTTACATCTGCAGGACAGCTCCGATCAACTGCAGGTCCATGTTAGAAGGGACATGGTTGGGACCGAAGCCTACAGCCTGTTCAAGAAATTCGACATCGGTGACCTGATTGAGGTTAAAGGCAGGCTTTTCAGGACCCGTGTGGGCGAACTGACAGTATCGGCTGAAACCATTGGCTTGGCAACCAAGTCATTGAAGCCCCTTCCTGAGAAATATCACGGAATAAAAGACAAGGAGATCAGGTATCGCCAGCGATACGTCGATCTTATCATGAATCAGGAGGTAAGAGAGGTTTTCAGGACCCGGTCACGTATTGTACAGATATTACGTGAGTACTTTACTTCCCATGGTTTCCTGGAGGTCGAGACCCCGATGATGCAGTCCATCGTTGGTGGCGCAACCGCCCGTCCCTTTACAACCCATCACAATGCCCTTGGTATGGACCTTTACCTGCGTATAGCTCCGGAACTGTATCTGAAGCGGCTCCTTGTGGGTGGCTTTGACAAGGTATTTGAGCTTGGCAGGAATTTCAGGAACGAAGGAATCTCCATACAGCATAATCCGGAATTTACCATGCTGGAGTTCTATGAGGCCTATGTCACTTATGAAGACCTGATGATGCGGACAGAGGAACTCTTTTCCCGGATAGCTGAAGAAATAAAGGGCGGAACGGTCTTTTCCTATCAGGGGTGCATGATGAATCTCACGCCACCCTGGCGCCGGATGACCCTTGAAGAGGCATTAATAGAGATTGGGCAGGTTTCAAAAAAGGATCTTGAAAACAGAAAGGACCTTGTGGAAAGGTTAAAGGCCCTTGGTGCTCCCCTGAAGGGCAATGAGAAAACAGGTAAGTTATGGACAAAGCTCTTTGATTTACTGGTAGAGCCAAAGCTCGTTCAGCCGACCTTTATAAGCCATTATCCCATTGATGTCTCACCCCTGGCCAGGGAGAATCAAGAGAATCCTGAGATTACAGACAGATTCGAACTTTTCATTGGTGGCCGCGAGATCGCGAACGCGTTCTCAGAACTCAACGATCCGAGGAAACAGCGTCAGCGCTTTGAAGAGCAGATAGCCGGCAGAGGAGATGATGATGATGAGGTGCCCCCTGAACTGGATGAAGACTTTATCAGGGCACTGGAAGTAGGTATGCCGCCTGCTGCCGGGGAGGGTATAGGTGTGGATCGCGTGGTAATGCTCTTTACGGATTCCCCTTCTATCCGCGATGTTATCCTGTTCCCGCAGTTGCGTCCGGAGGGTTGAGTTTCAGGATGAATTTCGAATGGTTTATTGCCCGGCGTTATCTCAGGGCAAAACGCAAACAGGCCTTTATTTCCCTTATTACCTTCATATCCATTGCAGGGGTAACAGTGGGCGTAATGGCCCTGATCGTCGTAATTGCGGTCATGACCGGCTTTGAAAACCACCTCCGTACCAAGATACTCGGCATAAATTCACATATTCTGGTCAAAAACTATGAAGGTGCCTTTGGTAACATGGAGTCTGTGCGGCAAAAGGTACTCGAAATTAATATCCCTCGTAATGACCATTTGAATGGCCTCTTGAATATGATCAGGGGAAAGGACGGGGATATCACAGTGACGGCTGCGACCCCCCTTGTTTACGTCCAGGCCCTTTTGAGTTCAGGAAGGGCTGTCAGCGGAGCAGCCATCCGCGGGATAGAGCCTGGCTCTGTGGCAGAAGTCTTCAGCGTGGGGGAAATCATCAGAGGAGAGGGAATTGGGGCATTTGAGAATTATAATGGCACCGGAACTCCGCCAATACTTCTGGGCAAGGAACTTGCCCGCAACCTGGGAGTTGCTGTCGGGCAGCCAATCCAGGTCGTGCTGCCCAGCGGGACTATTACACCTGTGGGAATGCTCCCCAAGATACGCACCTTCCAGGTAACAGGTGTAAACACGACCGGCATGTATGAGTACGATGCCTCCCTTGCCTTTATTCCCATTAAGGCGGCCCAACGGCTTCTTGGGTTGGGTGATAAGGTCCATGGTCTGGAGATAAAGGTTTCGGATATTTATGCCACGAACGGCCTTACAACAGCAATACAAAAAAAACTTGGATTTCCGTTCTGGACAATGGACTGGCAACAGATGAGCCGCAATCTTTTTTCAGCCCTGAAGCTGGAAAAATTCGCCATGTTTATCATTCTTACCTTGATTGTCCTAGTGGCTGCCTTTAACATTGTGAGTACCCTTATCATGATGGTCATGGAAAAGAATCAGGATATAGCAATACTTAAGACACTGGGCGCAACGGATAAAAATATTTTACGGATTTTTATCTATAATGGATTGCTTGTAGGATTGACCGGAACCATGCTCGGCGTTTTCGGCGGAGTAGGTCTCTGTTTCCTCCTGAGCCGCTATAAGTTCATTAAGATACCAAGTGAGGTGTATTACACCGACACACTTCCCATACTGCTCCACCCCAGCGACGTGGCCATAATTTCGATCTCTGCCGTTTTAATATGCTTTTTTGCCACCATATATCCAGCCAGACAGGCAGCCAAGGTCAATCCATCCGAGGCCTTGAGGACAGGGTGATATATGTAACCGTTCACGGGTTCAAAGGTTCAGGGTCCAAAGGTTAAGAGGTTCGGGGTTTATCGAAAATTTGAACCATTGATTCGTGAATTCTTCCTGCCCACTCGCCAAGCTTGCGAGACAGGCGGGAATGGAGAAGTCGTGAGAAAAAAACGAGGAGAGCAATCAACAATCAACAATCCAATGTGGTATGGCAGCGCTGAAAGCTCAAAGCGCGAGGTTAGTGAAGGTTAACAAAAGAAAAGCAACCCTGAACGGTGAACCCTGAACCCGTGAACGGTTCGAATATATATTAGGAGGAATCAAGAATGAGCACAGAGCAGTTGTTACCCGAAGGTGATAGCATCCGAAATGCTGTAAAGTGGATATCAGAGATCACCAAGGAATATCCTGAAAAAAGCCGCAAGGAAATCATACACGAGGCAGAACTACGTTTTGATCTTTCCCCAAAGGAATGCGAGTTCCTTTTCAGAAAATTTGTTTGAATAGTAATAGGATAGGGATTTCCTCTTTTTTTGACAGGATCAACAAGATAATCAGGATAAATGAAAATCATGTAAATCCAGTTTATCCTGTCAGAAAAGTCCGCCCGAAGGGCGCTAAGTTCAACCGGATAATGGGGAAGTGTCAGGAAAATCAGGCCCAAACAGATTGAAATAAGTAATTTTCCTCCGGGGCTAATTGGGAGGCACTCTCTCCTGTAAATATAACCGATATGGATTTGCTCTTCATAATATCAAGCTTTTTTTGGAATACATTCCGATCTAAAGGAAATATTTTCTTTAAACAACTAGTATG
>CBETWD010000118.1:0-7156 GCA_965539945.1 uncultured bacterium | reverse complement strand
AAGCACTCGGAGCCTAATCATTACGCTTGGGACCGCCTAATAAGTCACCCAAGCCGACCGGAAACAGCGCCGTCCCCCAAACGTGAAGAGGAGGTATCCGCGACATCTTGGAATCGAGCTTGAAGGCCTGTAAGGACCAGAACAAGAAGCCAGATATCACCAATTATCCATTTAGCTCGCGGTATACCCCCTCTCAGTCACAATATTTGATTACCACAGGATTTTATCAAAAACAGGATGGAAAGTAACCCATCGAATAGAGTGCCCCCTGTCCTCTGAACGTCTGAGCGGAAACCAAGTCCATAAAATGCAGGACAAACGCATCCTCGGAACAGTCGGAAGAACCCTGCTGATCGCAAAGAAAATATAATGAAACAGTCCCCCAGATCACTACTGAGCCTCATCGCGGGCAGGTCAAGAAATCAATCTCCCAGACCTTTTTGATAACCTCCCTCCAGGTCTTTGAAGGTGCGTGCGGCAGCTCATAGCCAGAGATATCCAGAATGGTGAAATCTATGCTGTAGTCCTTCCCGGCCAGTTCCCCTCCAGCCTTGAGCATCTTTTCCGTTTTTTGACAGGCTTAATGGCAATATTTTATATTTATATGGCTATTGAGTTAACTCAGCTATCAGATGTACATTCACATGGTCTTGACCAAAAACATTTTCAAGGCTATTGGGATGAGTTTTGTTATCGTTTTTACTAAAGATTTTGGGAAGGTCAGCTTTTTAATCAAGTATGAGAATCTGCCTAAGCTGGGTTAAGAAAAATGGGCGAGTTTCGGAAGAGTTCTATTCTGAGACATGTTATGTTAATATTATATTATCAAAGTGCTTAACCATAAGGAGGTCGCCGTGTCTGGATTGACTCTATGGACGAACAAGGAGATCGGCAAGCTAAAACGGGATATAGACTGTCTTTATGACAGGATGTGTCGCGATTTTGGTATAAGTCAATTAATGGATTCGCTCAGAGAAGGCCCCTTGGTGAATATTACTGAGACAAAGGATAGCTTTGTGGTCAAGGCGGATCTTCCGGATCTGGATCCTGAGGATTTGAATGTCTCTGTCACTGATGATCTGTTGATTATCAAGGGAGAAAAAAGAAAGAAAATATCCTACAAAACAGATGGCATTCAGCAGATTGAGTCTTTCTCAAGTAGGGTCAGGCTACCTTCTAGAGTTAAGATTGAAAATGTCCGTGCAAGCTACAAAGAAGGGATTCTGGAGATTGTTCTGCCTAAATACAGAGCCTCTGCTTCTCTGCCTGTGAAAATCCTTAAGAAATAGAGCAGAAGAGTTTTTTTAGAGGAACAGACTTTCAGGAGAATATAAATGGCTAAGAAAAAAACCTCAGAAGTCTCTTTGGAAAATCTCAGATGGAGCCTTGATCCAGGCACTCTGGCATTTGAGACGACTGAGGACCTGAAACCACTTAAAGGAATTATTGGCCAGAAAAGGGGTATTGATGCCCTGCAATTTGGTATGGGAATGGATATGCCCGGCTACAATATATTTGTCACCGGGCAACCGCGCTCAGGCAGAATGGCAGCGGTAAAAAAGGTCCTCAAGGAGACCTCTCAAAAGAAAAAAGTGCCTGATGACCTGTGCTATGTAAATAATTTCAAAAATCCTGAGGTGCCCATACTCCTCAGTCAAAGGCCTGGCATGGGCATGGAACTCAGAAAGGATGTGCACGGACTGGTGGATACCTTGAAGACAGAGGTGCCCAGGCTTTTCGAAAGCCAGGATTATATCAGCCGCAAAAAAGAGATTATGGAGACCTATGAAAAAAAGACCAGGGATTTTTTCATGGGCCTGGAAAAAAAGGTGAAAGAAGCAGGACTCGCCCTTGTCAATCTCCAGTCCGGCCAACAGACAAGGCCTGAGCTCATGCCTATCGTTGACGGAAAGCCCATACCCATTCTCGAACTTGAACAAAAGGTAGACAAGGGGAGGTTCCCCAGAAAAGAGTTTGAAGAGATCAGAAAAAAGTATGATGAACTGAGGCAGGAGGTCGACCAGATATTTCTTGAAGTCAGGGGACTGCAAAAAGAGGTTGAGGAAAAGGGAAGGAAGATTGACAGGCTGATGTTCAAGGACCTGGTGTCCAAGCAAATCGGCTCGTTCACTGAAAAGTACAAAAATGAATCAGTACAGCAGTATCTTCAGGCCATGATTGAGGATATGTCTGAGAACCTGCATTTTTTTCTGACCCAGGATCAGCAGAAAAAGCCGGACATGTCCATGTTCCCTGCAGGCGATCCATTCGCGTCTTACGAGGTCAATTTGCTGGTGGATAATTCCGAGCAAAAAGGATCTCCGGTCATTATCGAATCCTACCCCACGTATCGCAATTTGTTCGGGAGTATCGAACGTATAGTGGACCGCAGCGGCATTTGGAGGACGGATTTCAGTAAGATCAAGGCAGGTTCTTTTATTAAGGCCAGCGGAGGATATTTGGTATTCAATCTCATGGACGCCATAATGGAGCCGGGGGTTTGGCCTGCGCTTAAGCGGGCACTAAAGACCAAAAAAATGGAAATCCAGACCTATGATCCCTTTTACCTCTTCACAACCTCAGGTTTGAAACCCGAGCCTATTGAGATGGACACCAAAGTAATCCTTTTGGCAGAGCCCTACCTGTATCAATTGCTCCATGCCTATGATCATGATCTTAAGCAAATCTTCAAGGTCCGGGCTGATTTTGAAACAAGCATGGACAAAACAGATGATACGATCAGAAAATTTGCCGAGTTTATCAAGATGAAGACTGAGGATGAAAAACTCAAGCCCTTTGATAAGACAGCAGTAGCTGCTTTGATAGAAGAGTCCGTACGCATGTCCGGATGGCAGGAGAAGATCTCCACCAGCTTCCCGCAGATTGCGGATCTTATCAGGGAGGCCGACTATTGGGCGGCCCAAGACGGTCAGACTAAAATCCAGGACAAACACGTGGATAAGGCCATAGAGACCAGGGTTTATCGTTCGAACATGATTGAAACACGTCTGCAGGAGATGATCGATCGCGGCACCCTCATGATTGACGTGGAGAACGAGGTCGCGGGTCAAGTCAACGGCCTGGCAGTTTATGACCTTGGCGACTATATGTTCGGAAAGCCGTCCAGGATTACTGCATCTACTTCCATGGGCCGGGAAGGTATAATTAATATTGAGCGCGAAGCAGATATGTCCGGCAACATCCACAACAAGGGCGTTTTGGTCTTGAGCGGATATATGCGAAAAAAATATGCTCAGGATAAGCCCCTATCTGTGAACGCAAGTATTGCCTTTGAACAGTCTTACAGCGGAGTGGAAGGCGACAGTGCTTCTTCCACAGAGATCTATGCATTGCTCTCCAGTTTATCCGGTGTTCCTATACGGCAGTACATTGCAGTGACAGGCTCTGTTAACCAGAACGGCGAAATCCAAGCCATCGGCGGGGTCAACCAGAAGATCGAAGGCTTTTTCCACTGCTGTCTGGCAACCAAACTTACCGGAAAACAGGGAGTGATGATTCCAGAGAGCAATATCAAGGACCTGATGCTGCGAAAAGATGTGCTCCAGGCCGTAAAAGAAGGCAAGTTCCACATTTACGCTGTCAAGACCATTGACCAGGGAATCGAGATCCTGACCGGAAAGAAGGCCGGAACAAGAAAGGCGGACGGAACTTACCCCAAGGGGACCATCAATGCCCTTGTGGATGCCAAATTAAAAGAACTGGCCGAAGGATTGAAGGCTTTTGGCAATGAGGACAAGAAGAAAAAAGGGCGGACCACCAGATCCAAGAAGAAAGGCTAAGAAAGCGGGTGCGGGCTCACACGCATGCCGCAGGTTATCTTAATTAAAAGGGACCATAAGAAAAATGCCAGGTCTCAATTATATTCTCTAATAGGGGCAAATGATGTAACGAAAAACCCCAAAAGGGAGACTGCACCTGCAAAAACAAAGGTATTGGACAGTCCGATCATGTCTGAAAGCCCTCCTGAGAAAATGCTCCCTAGAATGAATCCACCGTCGATGGCCATGGTAAGTATGCTCATCATTCCGGTCTTTTGCTCGAAAGAGCCCTGTTCTGCCCCTATTGCATTTAATGCCGGAAAGATAAATCCCAGTCCTGTGCCATACAGGATGATGGAAAGGATATAGAATAAAACCGAATCCAGCTTATAAAAAGACATGATACCAAAGCCAAACAGAACAAAGCAAATCCTTATGACTAAGAGCTTGCTGTATCTGTCGAGGACAGTACCGCCAAAAAGCCTTATGGCCACGGCCAAACCAAGGGTAAGGCTCGTAAATAGGCCTCTGCTAAACCCTATGGTATTTGCGTAAAGAGGGAAATAATTTAGCACAGTGGCTTGGGCATCAACGAACAGGACCATGGCAACCAGGACAAAAAAGAAGGAACGGTTTTTTGAAATCGCTTTGTAACTGATCTTAGAGCTATCCCCGGCTTCTGCCTTTTTCCATTTTTTCGTGAACAGAAGGAGGCTGAAGGCTAGAAAAGTTGCAGCTGCTCCGCCGTGAAAGATAGCCGGATGCCCAAAGGCATCCATAAGATGTTCACCAGCAAGAGGAACAGATCCCAAGGCCGCAAGTATAGCAGCACTGTTGTAGCTGAAGGCGCGTCCCCTAATTTCACTGGGGGTAAACTTCGCAATAGTGGAAAAGGATGCGGCAATAAAGGCGGAAAAGCCAATACCATGGAGAATTCGAAGGATATATATGGCGCCCATTGTTCCCGGTACGGCGTTATAGAGGAGGGAGCACGCAAAAATCAAGAAAAGACCCGCCAACAATACCGGTTTTTCTCCCACCCGGTCAATCGATTTGCCTGCAAGGGGCCTTACCACTAAAGAGGCCACAGAGTATATCCCCATGATCAAGCCGATGGCTGTTTTGGAAACATCCAGAGAAGAAAGATAGATGGGGTACATATAAAAAAAGGCGGTATTGGAAAATACCAGAAAGGTAAGGATGTTAATAATGGCCAGTTTGTGGGTTTTCATATAACTAACTTCGCGCTGGGGAAAAAATTTGGCATTGACACGTTGATCATACTGTCATATCCTATAAATGAATAATCATTCTTTATTAAGAACCATATTTCTTTTAGCAGGCAGATGGTTGGTGCCGCAGAATATGGTCCATAAGAAAGGTAATGTTCTGTGGCAGAGCCCCAAGATCGTCTGAACAAAATGATCCATAAATTAAAGGAACATGGCTTTCGGGTAACCCCACAGCGACTTGCTGTGCTCAAGATCCTGGCGACAAGCCTTGGACATCCTAGTGTAGAAATGATTTTCGAACATGTCAAAACGGATTTTCCAACGACCAGCTTGGCCACCATTTACAAGACGGTGAATCTGCTCAAGGATCTGGGGGAAGTGGTGGAGCTGGACTTCAGCGGCCAGAGCAACCGTTATGACGGAAACAAGCCGTACCCCCATCCTCATCTAATCTGCACAAAGTGCAAAAGCGTCGTTGATCATGAGGTTGAACACTTAACTGAGCTTGCCCAACAGGTGGCCAAAAAAACAGGCTATCAGATTCTGACTCATAGAGTCGATTTTTTCGGAATCTGCCCCCGTTGCCAGAAGACAAGGTAGGCTGATATAGATTTCCATATATCCAATTTCACTGCGTTATCGGTCGGACTCCTCGACGACGTACTAATATGTACGACTTACTCGGATTCCTCCCTCTGGCCTTGTGAAATTTAATATCTGAAAATCTATAGGTCCAGGTTCTTTTTTTGATTAGTTTTTGAGAATAATTCTTATGTAGTAATTGCTATCCTAAACAAACGACAATGATCAAGAGGTATTCTCGAAGGAAGGAGGATTCAAATGGCAAGGGAAAACAAGACACTTACCAACAACTTTGGCGCACCGGTCGATGACGACCAAAACAGCATGAATGCGGGCAACCCTGGGCCTGTCCTGATGCAGGATGTCCATCTGCTCGACAAATTGGCCCATTTTGACCGCGAGCGCATCCCCGAACGGGTGGTTCACGCCAAAGGTGCTGGTGCATACGGCTATTTTGAGGTAACCGATGATGTGACAAAATACACAAAGGCAAAGTTTCTCTCCAGGGTGGGAAAACAAACTGAACTTTTCATCCGCTTTTCCACTGTAGGAGGCGAAAAGGGTTCCGCAGATGCCGAGCGGGACCCACGCGGATTTGCGATAAAGCTTTACACCGAAGAAGGAAATTACGACATGGTTGGAAACAATACCCCGGTATTCTTCATCCGTGATCCACTAAAATTCTCTGATTTTATTCACACACAGAAGCGTCATCCAGCAACTAATCTAAAGGACCCGGATATGTTTTGGGATTTCCTCTCTCTAACACCCGAGTCCATCCATCAGGTGACTATACTCTTTTCCGACCGGGGCACCCCAAAGAACTACCGCCACATGAATGGCTACAGCAGCCACACCTATAAGTGGTACAATGACAAGGGTGAATACGTGTGGATGAATTACCAGATCGAGACCGAACAGGGCATCCAAAACCTCACCCGTGAAGAAGCGGCTCGAAAGAAGAGCGAGGATCCCGACCACGCTACCCGTGACCTGTACCAGGCGATCGAGCGAGGTGAGTATCCAGCCTGGACAGTTTATGTCCAGATCATGACCCCTGAACAGGCCGAGGGATACCGTTTTGACACCTTTGACATTACGAAAGTCTGGTTTCATGGAGACTTCCCGCTGATCCCCGTAGGTCGCATTGTTCTTAACCGCAACCCGAAAAACTACTTTGCTGAGGTGGAACAGGCCGCCTTTTCTCCCGCCAACTTCGTACCTGGTATTGCCGCCTCACCAGACAAGATGCTCCAGGGGCGTCTCTTTAGCTACCACGACACTCATCTCCATCGCCTGGGACCAAACTACCACCTGCTGCCGGTAAACTCGACCAAGGCATGTCCGACGCAGAACTACCAGCGGGACGGTTTCATGCGCTTTGACTCCAACGGCGGTGGTAGCCCGAACTACTATCCAAACAGCTTTGGCGGCCCTGCACCTGATCCGACAGCGGGCGAACCCGCTTTTGAGGTATCAGGGAAGGCTTCACGAGAGCCATACACCCACCATAATGACGATTTTTTTCAGCCCGGGGAGCTTTACCGAAGGGTTATGACAGAC
>CBETWD010000117.1:0-7158 GCA_965539945.1 uncultured bacterium | reverse complement strand
TGCTGCGCATGGTTGCTTGAATCTACATGGTATAATTTCGGTGAAACTTCAGTTAAAATCACATGCGCTCATATGTTTAGAGTTTTCCAGTATTTAATTCCTGCGGCACCTTTCTGACACTCAGGACATCGCCTTTCGAACATGTCTGATCCATTTGTTCCGTAAACATAGCCACAAATGGTACATTCAGTTTTGTATGCATACTGTCCATGGTCAGTTCCAGGTACTCCGCAATGCCCACAGCACTGCTGGCCGTTAGGATTGAAGTAGCCTATTTCTACGGAATCGCCGCTTCCATCTCGCCATTGGATTAGCAAATCGGTGTCTTTCATATTTATCTTTTCTCGCAATGCTCCGGTTACCTGTGCCAAAAGATGCCACATAAATTCAAAAAACGAAAAACCTTGGCAAAAGCACACAATTTCTTAAACGCCTCGGCTTTTGGCATCAGGTGCACTGGGTTGTTCGCTACATGTTCAGACGGTCTCGAATCCATGCGGGGTCTCGGCGACAGTCAATAATCGCGTGAATCTTTATCTCATCTCCTGAAACGGTATAATAAATTGCGAAAGGAAATCTTTCTGACAACATCCGCCGATAATTCTTGTGGACGATCCGATGTATACCAGCATACAAAGTAAAAGCAATCCAAGAAATATACCCCAAGTCCAGCTGCTTGATCCTCATAGAAATTGTACCCTTCAACAAGATCATCTTCCGCTTGATCAACGATATGAATTTTCATGAGATTCTAGCAGCTATCCGTTCTTTTGCGGTTTCCCAGTCCACGAATGTTGCCTTGCCTTCTTTGACTATCTTTTCTCGTCTGTCCAATATGTCTTTGTGCCATTGAGGAACCGGAATCTGGTTTTGATTACAACAAAGATCACTCCAAAGCTCTTCCATGACTTGTAGCTTCTCCTTTACCGTCATTTGTTCAAGTGGAAGCGTTGGCATATTATTTCCTCCTTTTGGGATTTAGTGGGTTTCATGGTGATTTATATCAAGCGAATGCGGAACTGAGCGAAGTCTTAGCGGGCTCAAGCTGCAAGCTTGAAGTCCGCGACGACTTTCGCTCCAGCGGTTTGTTCGGGTGTGCGAATCAGCGCACATCCGAATAAATCAGCGGTAGGGAGCGATAGCTCAGCTCCGCATTCGGGCGTGCGCAGCACGCCCGAACCCAATAATGAGCAGTGCCGAATGATGTGTGCAACAATACTTAATGATATATGAAATTCAAAAAAGTAATATATCCCAAAGTACCACAGATTTAGGCATCTGCTCCATTATTTTGTTCGGCGAGTCTTGTCTTTGCCCCTTAAGATTGGAACTTTACTTCGTTTTGCGGCTACTAATAGGCTTTTATCAAGTGTAGCTATGGGCAATCCTTTTCTCATTGCGAGATCCAAATATGAGGCATCGTAGCTTGAAAGTTTGTGTTTACGGGCTAATGCAAAAATTTCCTTAATCATCCTTTCCGGTGGCTCCTGTTCAACTATTATTGGAAGTTCGGCAAGTAAAGCAATGAAACGTGTGCTGCCAGCCTCACCAATTCGTTTTTTGCGCTCAGCCACCAATAGTACGTTACAAACTTCTAAAGGCCAAATGGACGGAACGAATCCAACAGAGTCCTCAAGTCTATCCAAAATATAATCAGCATATTGACTTGTTTCATCCTTGAAACACCAATTCATAACCACAGAATTGTCAATGACAAAATCATCGGCCATTTATCGCCTTCCTTCGTCAATCATATCTCGGATAGAAAGCCCTCTAAGGGTATGTTTTTCACGGAATTTTCGCAATTCAGCAATAACTTTTCCTGGTTCAGTCTTTCTTAGAGGTAATGGTGGCTGTAAAACGGCTACCGGTACGCCATGTTTTGTAATAGTTATCCGCTCTCCTTTGATTACACGTTCAAGCAATTTGGGGAGATGAGTTTTTGCTTCATATGCACCAACTGTTCCCATAATAATTCTCCTGATTAAAAACGACTAGTCTAAGACTAGTCTTAACTTAAACGTTTTTATCTGTCAAGTATCAAAACTTAAATTTTATCGAAAACATATGAATATACCGCCGAGAACGAAAAGGTCAGCCGCCGCTAACCAAGCGGGGCTCTGAACTGCGGGATAGCACCCAACGAGATGCGGGGCAGAGTATTCCAAAATTAACGGACGCGGTTAGGCGTCGGCTGGAGCGACTGGTGTACGCCCGGCATGGGCGTGAACTTATGAGGTTAAAGTCCTCTGTACGTGAACCTTGCTACCAGATTTTGAGGTTAGCAAAAGTACTAGCCGAAGGCAAGGGCGTCACCGTGAGGTGGGGTCTGAAGGAAGCCGGATGGCAAATTTGTGAGCTGACGGACAGAAACGTCATATAAGGCCGAGTCCCCGGGTAAGGCACATGTCAAAGCCCTAGGTTCAAGGAGACCTGTCTGCTGGCAGGCAGGTATAGTAAATGGCGCGGTGGTGTCTCGATCCCATCAATCATCAACAATCCTGCGCTTTTTTATTTCCCTTTTATCTTCTGGCTTTTAGCTTACAGCACCCATCGGGCTGTCCAACCCTTGGGGTCCACCGCCAGCCTCGCATGCCTTGGGAGTCAATTCCTCCAAATCACCCGTTTCATGATACCTTTTATTACTATAATTTATGACTATCATATTTATTCAACAAATTCAAGAACGTCCCTCAAATTTACCTGCGGCCGGTTTTAGTGCCGTTATGAGTATATGAAAGCGGGACGCCCTTAAAGCTCTAAAATACTTATTCAATTAACTGATAATCGTTCTCGCGCGCTATTTTCTCGCCCCATCACGCTGTCAATTAGAAAGTTAAGGGCGTTCCCCTTTCCCGTTCTTAACCGGACAGGACAGTAATGGTGTAGATTCTACTTTTTCGGACGAGCCATTGACAATGGCCAAGCGGTAACGAAGGGTAAGGATCAGAGTCTCAATCCTTACGATTCTTCCGTGCAGGCCCCTGTGACCCATTAGGCAAAATGGTCTCATCCGTTATGGCCAATTCAAGCTGAGAGTCACTCACTTTAGCATCTGTGAGGTCCGCACCGTTCAGGTCAGCCCCTGACAGGTCAGCCCCACTCAGATTGGCACCGCGGAGACTGCTTTTTTGAAGCTTAGCCTGACTCAAATTCGCTTTTATCAGAACTGCCCAATCCAGGAGGGTTGATTTCAGGATTGCATGAGACAAGTTGGCTCCAAAAAGGTCTGAATCACTTAGAGTAGATAAATTTTTATCATATTATCAAAAACATCTTGAAGCTGTTAAGTATAATAATATTAAAGCTGGTTTATCCCTTCCTCCATTGGATAGGATATCTTGGGGCTTTTACATTCCACAACCACGAGGGGAATCCCGTTAACAAAGAGCACAATATCAGGTGCAATAAAGGTCTTCCCACCCGTCATATCTACCCTGAACTGATTAATCGCAAGGAAGTCATTCTTTTCCGGATGATCGAAATTAATGACGGCAACGCTCTTTTCTCTCCCATCATGCTTATCAGGGTCCCCTGCCACCTCAATACCCTGCACGATGAGATCAAACGCCTCCTTATTGGCTTCAAGCAATTTCGGCGTAGTGATTCGCTCCAGTCTGCTGACCACTTCATTCACCCGGTCATCATCAAGCCACGGATCTCCTCCATCATCAAGATTGATCTTCTTGATTGCGTCGCATAAATTTCCCGTTTAAATGTGACATAAAATGATTCGCCTATCTCTTCAAATTCTGCGGTCGGTTCTTTAGAAAGAATAAGGCTGATTCCTCTGCCCCATCTTTCAACAAAACGACCCCTGTGAAATATGTCCGCAATCAGTTCGTTTTTTCTTTGTGAAACCATCCTGGTTCTGATTTGTTTAATCGTCTCCCTGGCAAGAGCGATGGCATTTTGCCCTTGCCTGCCGGTTCTCAGCAGGATAGCACCAATAGCGCGGCATCACTCAAAGCTCCCGCACCTTTCTCCAAAAGCATCTCCTTGGGCCTATCCTCTTCAGGCCAGTCCTTAATGTGAAGATGCTCTTCTGCGGGTCTGCGCTCGCTGCTCATTTAGTCATTCTTTTTCCGGGAATCATGAGGAGGACTTCGATGTTTCGCAAAATGCGAATATGCAACACTGGATATAGACCGGTTTATGGTCCTATTATAAACACTCGTGACGGAGGATTTTGTCACTCCCGCGCATAAAAATGAATTTTCATAGTATAGGTGCTATTGTAATGTATGATAAGTCCGGGAATGATCGGGAATATTTTGTGGTTGGACCTCGATGCGTAATAGGAATGCACACTTGGAGGTAATTATGGCCAGCGCAACCATTTATTCCACAGACGGTTGCCCTTTTTGTGCCAAGGCAAAATCGTTCTTGGCGGAAAAAGGGATCAGTTATGAAGAAATTGATGTCCAGCCAGGATCAAGTATCTGGAAGGAAATGAAAGAGAAGACCGGCAGCGGCTCCCTTCCTCAGATCCTGATAGGGGATGAACCAGTTGGAGGATACAGTGATCTGGTCCATTTGGACGCCACCGGTGGGTTGAGTCAAAGACTGTGGCCGGCTGAACAAGGGACGGTTACTAGCCTTTACGACGTGATCATTATTGGTGGCGGCCCGGCTGGCCTGAGTGCTGCAGTCTATGCGGCCAGAAAGGTCCTCAAGACCCTTCTTGTAAGCAAGGACATTGGAG
This sequence comes from uncultured bacterium, assembly GCA_965539945.1. GTDB lineage: Bacteria > Desulfobacterota > Dissulfuribacteria > Dissulfuribacterales > UBA3076 > UBA3076. The sequence goes on along the minus strand of CBETWD010000117.1, from coordinate 2,453 downwards.
GGCAGGTGGCCTGGACTTACGATGTGGATAACTACCTCGGTTTCAGCCAGGTGGAGACCGCCGATCTTATCGCAAAGTTTGAAGAACACGTGGAGAAGTATGGTGTTGAAAAACTTGTCGGGGTTGAGGTGAAGGCCCTGGAATTGACCGGGAAGATAAAAAAGGTCATCACAGATGAGGGGAAAACCTATCTTACCAAAACAGTGATCATCGCCACGGGAAAGCGTCCCCGGCCGCTCAATGTGCCTGGGGAAAAGGAATTGATCGGTATGGGCGTAACCTACTGTTCCACATGCGATGCCCCCCTGTTTGCAGATCTTGACGTAGCGGTGATGGGCGGCGGGAATTCGGCTCTTGAGGCGGTTATTGACCTGATGAAGGTTGCCCGGAAGGTATATATGGTCTCTTTGACGCCCCTTACTGGTGATGAAATCATTCGAGACAAGGTCATAAGTTCACCAAAGGTGGAAATTTTCATCAAATACAAGGCCCTCCGGATTGAAGGTGAGTCGACAGTTGAGGGGATTGAGATCGAGTCGCTGGAGACCGGCGAGAAAAAGAGGCTCGATGTACAGGGGATCATGGTGGAAATCGGCCTGCTCCCCAATTCCGAGCTGGTACTGGACACCATGGAGATCAATCGTATAGGAGAGATCGTGATAGACTCAAGATGCCGCACTGGTGTTTCAGGGATTTTTGCCTGCGGGGATGTGACGGATGTGCCTTACAAACAGGTCATTGTTGCAGCAGGTGAAGGGGCCAAGGCCGCTCTGTCAGCGTATGATTACATCATAAAGCAGAGATAGGTGTGGTTTCTATGGACTTTCAGTCCGTAATAATTAGTTTTTTTGCCAACCTTGTTCTAGTATAGCGTTTCAAGAAAACTTTTACGCTGTCATTGCGAGTGAAGCGAAGCAATCTCTTGCCACTGGTAGCCAGGTTGGCGTCATCCAAGAGATTGCCACGGCCTTCGGCCTCGCAATGACGAAGGCATGTGCGTCATTGCGAACTTGACAGGACACTAGAACCGTAAATATTCACAGGAGATTTTTTTATGTCTGAAATTTTGACTGCTGTTCAAAAGGCATTTGCCCTGAACTTGGACCCTGATTTATATGGATCAATTGCCGAGATCGGCGCCGGGCAGGAAGTGGCCAGATATTTTTTCCTGGCAGGCGGTGCTGCCGGTACGATCGCCAGGACAATATCAGCATATGATATGCATTTCAGCGATGCCAGCTATGGAGAAGAACCATCAGGCCGTTATGTAAGCGAAAGCCGCTTGAATAAAATGCTGGAAAAGGAATACGGTTTAGTCCTCAAGCGGGTCGGGACTCATCGCCAAAAAAATTCCAGCTATTTTGCTTTTGCCGACACAGTGACTGCCAGAAGCTATAAGCGAAAGTCTGCAGAATGCCACGGCTGGATGGGTATCCATCTGCAGCTTTATCCCGGTGCTCCGCCCAGCAAGGTTAACCTCCATGTACGTATGCTAGACGAGTCCAACCGCCAGCAGCAAGAGGCTCTTGGCATCCTTGGTGTAAATCTTATCTATGCTGTTTACAATTATTACCGAAAACCTGAAAAACTTATCGCTTCTTTAAGAGACAATCTCGGTCAGGGCCGGGTCGAGGTGGATACGATCCGCCTGGAAGGTCCTTATTTTGAGGAACTTGATGCCCGTCTTACAGCACTTCTTCTGGTGGAAACAAATTTAACAGATGCAGTCATGTTTTCTCCAAAAAAAGAAGTGTTGCAACCATCGGAAATACTGTACAAAAAAAATGTGCTTGTATTAAGGAGCTGTTTTGCACCTGTAACCAAAGTGACTCTGGACATGATCAAATGCGGAAAGGAGAATTTTCTTGGAAATCCGGATGTAAAGGAAGAAAATTGTGTTGTTCTGCCGGAACTTTCTACGATTCACTTGAAAAAAAATGGTGTTTTCGACAAGAAGTCTTTCCTGCACAGGATAGATACTGTAACCTCCCTTGGGCATCCCGTTCTCGTCACTGATTATCTCCGCTATTTTCGGGTGCGGGAATTTCTCAATCGATATACAAAAAATCCGGTGGGCTTTATTCTTGGTATCCCTAACATGGAATTGCTTTTTGATGACACCTATTATGAAGGGCTGGAAGGAGGTATATTGGGTGCCTTTAGCAAACTTTTTGATGGTCAGATAAAATTGTTCGTTTATCCAATGCGCAAAGCAAACGATATGATTTCAGTTGACAACTTCCCTACACCTGACCATTTGAAATATCTCTATTTGCATCTTCGAGAGAACAATCTTGTTGAATCGGTAGAAAATTATGATGAATCCATTCTGCATATCTGGCCACAAGGCGTGCTGAAAAAGCTGAGAAAGGGGCGGGGCGACTGGGAATCCATGGTGCCTGAGAATGTGGCCAGGGAAATTATCAAACATCGCATGTTTGGATTTGATTCTG
>CBETWD010000116.1:0-7293 GCA_965539945.1 uncultured bacterium | reverse complement strand
CGTATGTCCGGTGGTGTGGGAGGGGGTAGCCGCGAGGCTACTCCCTATCCCGATACCGGCAACGGCATACCGGAACGGGTCGGAACCATGGACCGGGAGCTTGCCAGAGCGGATCACACCGTGGACCTAATCGGCATAGATCATTCCTTGGTAAGCGACTTGCTCAATCGCTGGAGTACTCTGTCGCCCGAAAACATCGGCACGGCTGTTTCCGATGGCCGTGAAAAACCGTGTTCGTTGTCTATCTGGCTGGTTCGAGAGCATGTCAGGGAATCCGAGCAGAGAACTCACCTGGTCCCCTTGGCCGTGGATGCCACAGGCCAACGCGCGCCATTGATCGAGAAGCGACATCCGGCATTGTTCCATCGTCCACCCGCCAGTTCGGTTCTGTCCATGGAAGAAAGACGTCATCTGCTCAAGAGCCTTATCGAGCCGATGCTGCAGCGGGAACTCCAGCATCGCGGAATTGCATCGGAGACGGGGGGATACTCCGTGGAACTGGTCGGCTGGGTGGAGGTGTCATAGTGTATTGCCGGTACAAACATTCACAATACGTAATGATCACGAATGCAAAAGCATGGATGGGAAATAAACAATGAGCTTTCGCTTCCTCCATACCGGCGACTGGCAGTTAGGGATGACCCGGCACTTCTTCTCTGAAGGGGTTCAGGAGAGATTTGCCCAATCCCGATTTGATGCCATACGTAAACGGGGATGCTTTGCTAAGGAAAAAGACAGGGGCAAAAATCTTCCAGGATCTCCCTGGGGAGAAGAGCGAATCAATGACCGACATCTAACCTGGATGAAAAGATGCAGGGGTAAAAAGTAGAAACGGTTTTCAGCCGCTTGAGAGAGATAAACAATGCTTAAGCGTATTTATATAGACAATTATAAAAGCCTGGTCAATTTTGAGGTTTCCCTCAATGAAATCAATCTGTTTCTCGGTGTCAACGGGGCCGGTAAATCCGCGGTTTTTGAGATATTAAGAAAGATAAAATACCTTGTAGCAGGGGATGGCAAGGTTATTGAGTTGTTTGCCTTTGATAACTGCACGCGCTGGCAAAGCTCTCTGCTTCAAACCTTTGAACTGGACATAGCAGGTAACGGAGGAGCTTATCAATATAAGCTGACCATTGAACATGATGACAGGGGAGAAAAGGCACGGGTCATAAATGAAAGCCTCCATTTTGACAACAAGCCACTCCTGGCATTTGAAGACGGAAACGCGCAACTGTATCTAAAATACCCGTTTGACTGGTCGCGCTCGGCTATTGCATCTATCCTCCCGCGCAGCGGCAATACGAAACTGACCTGGTTTAAAGAATGGATGGATCATCTTGTGGTTATCCAGATCATCCCAAGCCTGATGATCCAGGACAGTCCAAAGGAAGAAACTCAGCCTTCCTATTATTTTGAAAATTTCGTTTCCTGGTATCGCCATGTTTCACAGGACCAGGGCCTAGCCTTTAAACTGATGACCGATCTAAAGGAAATTCTGCCGGGGTTTGAATACTTCAAATTTGAGGCGACAGGAGAAAAGCACCGTTTACTAAAAGCATATTTCAATGATGAGGAGAAAAACGCTTCGGTTGGATATAATTTTGGAGAACTGTCTGATGGCCAGCGTATGCTGATTGCTCTGTATAGCCTGCTTCATTTCTCCTGCTCCGACACTAAGTTTGCGTACACACTTTGCCTGGATGAACCTGAAAATTTTCTTGCATTGCCTGAAATACAACCCTGGCTTGTATTACTTTACGACCACTGCATGGATGGAGACGTGCAGGCGCTGCTAATATCACATCATCCAGAGCTGATTAATTACCTCCTGGCGTCACCGGTAGGATACTGGTTTGAGCATCAAAGCAACAGACCTACCAGGATCAAATCCATCACGGCAGACAAGAAAGATGGAATCCCCATATCCGAACTAATGGCGAGGGGGTGGGTAGCTGAAAAAGCAAAGCGAGTGTAAACCATTGGTAGAAGAATTAGCGCAGAAATGCAATCAACCGCTTGAACAGGAAGCTCCTCCTTCATTGCAGGCAGCCTGTACAGAACTACAGCGGATCATGTAAAAAAAGACATCGGCAAAACGGTTTTGGATGCAGTCATAGATTCACTGAATAAGGCAGCTTCAGACCCAAATATCGACTATTCCACCGGTCAAGGCCTTGCTTTTTATCTCCTTGCCATACGGCCCATAATTACCAGCTTTATCATTTTGTCCATATCCCATAAATATTATCCCGTCTCTGTGTTGATTATGATGCCGGAAACGGTCAATGCCTTTATGTCCAATGGTCTTAACTGGCTCGAGAGCAGTCTGGGCGGGTATAAGGGCCCTTGTGGTGTCAATGTTCATATGTCTGAATAAGTAAATGGTTGATGATGTTACATTTTATGTATATTTTGATTTTTATATATCAATAATTCGAGTCTAAATCAATCTTTTTATCATACCTCTAATCCGGATAAACCGGAATAGTGCCTAAAGTGAACTAAAGTTTTAAGTGCCTAAAGTTAAGGTAACGCTTTGCTCCAACTATTTATATTAACCGGCTTTTAAGGGATCAATTCGCCGCCATCAGATTTCCGACCAGTTTGGAGAACCTGGAGGGATCATCCACCTTGCCGCCCTCGCCGATGACCGCAAGATCCAGCAGCAGGTGGATGTAGTCGTTGAGTTGCGCGTCGTTTTTGTCTTTTTCGAACATGGCGTGGATTTTTTCCATCACCGGATGGGCCATATTGAGCTCCAGTACGCGCTTGTTCTCAGGTGTCTTTTGACCGGTGGACTTGAGAATTTTTTCCATGTAACCGCTCATGTCATAGGTGTTGCCGGACAGGCAGGCCACCGAATCGGTGAGGCGCATAGACGGGCGCACTTCCTTGATGGTGTCTTCCAACTGCGCCCGGATGTGCTTGAACAGGGTTTCGTACCGGCCTTTTTTATCCTCGTCCACCTTTTCCAGGTCCAGATCGCCCTTTTCCGCACTCTTGAGCGGCTTGCCGTCGTATTCGGTCAGGGTCTGGGTCACCCATTCGTCAATCGGGTCGGTCATCAGCAGGACCTCATAGTCCTTTGATTTGAGCTGCTCGAGCAGAGGGCTGTGGATCAGCGCAGACAGGTTCTCGCCGGTGATGTAGTAAATCTCTTTCTGGTCCGGCTGCATACCGGCAACATAGTCCTGAAGCGACCGCCACTTGTTGTCGGATTTGGTGGTCTTGTAGCGTAGCAGGTCGGCGATCTTGTTTTTGTTATCCGAATCGGTGTGCACCCCGATCTTGAGGACGGCGCCGAACTCATCCCAGAACTTTTCGTACTTTTCAGGGTCCATGTTTTTCAGCAGATCCAGGATCTTTTTGGCCAGATTGCGCCGGATGTTGCGCACCAGTCGATCCTGCTGCAGGATTTCCCGGCTTACGTTGAGGTTTAGGTCCGGGGCGTCCACCACCCCCTTAACGAAACGTAAGTATTCCGGCATCAGCTCCTTGCAGTCGTCCATAATGAAAACGCGTTTGCAGTAGAGCTGTACCCCGTGTTTGAATGCCTGGGAAAAAAGATCCAACGGCGCCTGGGAAGGGATGTAGAGCAGGGCTGAATATTCAGTGGTGCCCTCCAGCTTCAGGTGCAGCTTTTCCAGCGGCGGCTGCCAGTCGTGGCTGATGTGCCGGTAGAACTCCTCGTACTCCTTGTCGTCGATGTCCTTTTTGTTTCTGGACCAGATCGCCTTCATGGAGTTGAGCGTTTCGGTTTTTACAACCTTGCGGGTGGTCTCCCCGATGGGTTTACCGTCCTTGTCCTTGAGTTGTTCTTCATCGGGAATCGGTTCGTCCTTTTCCACATCCATGAGGATAGGATAGGCTACGAAATCAGAATGCTGCTTGATGATGCTGCGGATGGTCCACTCGTCTGTAAAGTCGGGTTCGCCTTCTTCACTTTTTTTCAGTTTCAGGGTAATGATTGTCCCACGGCTGTCTTTTTCAGCTTCGGTGATGGTAAACTTCCCGTCCTCTTGGGATTCCCAGCGCACCGCCTTGTCCGCGCCCGCGGCCCGGGTCAGCAGCGTCACTTTTTCGGCCACGATAAAGGAGCTGTAAAAGCCGACGCCGAACTGGCCGATCAGCTCAGGGGTAAGGGTGTCGTCCTTGTTGACCTGCGCCATGGCTTCGAGGAAGGCCCCTGTGCCGCTTTTAGCGATGGTGCCGATATTTTCCAGCACCTCGTCGTAGGTCATGCCAATGCCGTTGTCCGCAACTGTCAGCGTATTTTTGATCCTGTCCAGTTCGATTCGGATGCTGAATTCCGTGTCATTCCCCAGAATCCCCTCCTCGGTCTGGGCCTTGAAGCGCAGCTTGTCGATGGCGTCCGAGGCATTGGAGATCAGCTCCCGCAGAAAAATTTCCTTGTTTGAATATAGCGAGTTGATGATCAGGTTCAGCAACTGCTTGACTTCAGTCTTGAATTCATGGGTTTCGGTCCTGGCGGTCATTTATCTGGATACCTCCGGTTTTTAAGGGAAAACGAATTTAAGGTCTGCCATCGAAAAAAAAGCGACCATCGTCGCTGCTAAAAAACTTCGTGTATTGAACTTAGCGCCCTCCGGGCGGACTTCTCTGACAGGATCAACAGGATTTACATGATTTTTATTTATCCTGATTATCCTGTTGATCCTGTCAAAAAAAATAGAAATTCCTATACTGTCGGGTTATATAATGCGTGCGAATTCAAAATTGTCAAGACAGGCAAAGCGCCTTTTTAGACAAATGAATCCGGTGAGTCTAAAGATTCGATACGGCTTCCCCGGATGAGACCTGTGCTCCCTCGAATGTGGCCATTTCAAGGTATATCTTGAGGCCGGCCTCTATGAGTCCCATTGCCAGGGCTGCTCCGGTGCCTTCTCCAAGGCAAAGGTCAAGATCCAGAACAGGCTTCAGCCCAAGGTGTTCTAGCTGGACCCTGTGACCGCACTCAACTGACTGGTGAGAGGCAAACAGATAGTCTCTGACCAGGGGTTGAAGGCTATGGGCTACAAGGGCACCGGCAGTAGAAATAAAGCCGTCCGTCACCACTGGTGTTTTTTTTGAGGCTGCACCCAGGATGACCCCGCATATGGCCGCGATTTCAAGACCGCCCACTGCAGCAAGCGTCCCGATAGGGTCCTGATGATCCGGTCTGTGTTTCTCAAGGGCCTTTTCGATAATTCCTGTCTTGTGCAACAGTGCCTCGTTACTGATCCCTGTTCCCCTGCCGGTTACATCTCGCGCAGCCTTGTCACAAAACACGGCAGTAAGGGCGCTGGCAGGGGTTGTGTTGCCGATTCCCATTTCTCCCGTGGCAAGAAGAGTAGTCCCCTCTGAGATGGCTTTTTCTGCTAATTCAGCACCTTTTAGAATTGCCGAAATGGCCTCTTCTCTGGTCAAGGCAGGTTCCCAGACCATGTTCCTGGTCCCGTGGGCCACTTTACAGCGAATTAATCCTGCCAGTTTTGGGAAATCGTAATCCACTCCTATGTCCACCACCATGACCTCGGCGCCAATATGCCTTGCAAGGACATTTATCCCTGCGCCACCTGAAAGGAAGTTGTGAACCATCTGAAAGGTGACGTCCTTGGGAAAAGCGCTCACGCCCTCTTCAGTTACCCCATGGTCTCCGGCAAATACTAAGACCGTTTTTTGGGGAAGAGGAGGCCTCATGTCTCCATGAATCAGGATATATTTTTTTGCAAGCTCCTCCAATCGGCCAAGGCTATCTTTGGGCTTGGTCAGGTTGTCGAGGTGAGACTGAATCTTGTGTTCTTGACTGTAGTCAATCGGATCAATTGATCGCAGAAGTTCCTCAAGTCTTTGTTTCACTTAATACTATTTCCTTTCAATTCCAAGGGCAGTCCTGCCACAACAAGGATCACCCTGTCGCAGATTTCGGCAAGTCTCTGATGTAGCCGGCCGGAAAGATCTCTGTATTTTCTGCCCACTGCTTCACCCGGCACCAGGCCGAGTCCAATTTCATTCGATACCATAATTGTAGGGCCGGTTGTTACTGAGAGTGCATCAAAAAGATCCATGGCTGATTGCTCAATAGAATTTGGTTTATGCTCCATAAGGTTTGACAGCCAAAGGGTCAGACAATCAACAAGAACCACAGGGTATATTCCTGAACATTTTCGGATAATGTCCGGGACCTCTGTCGGCTCCTCCAAAGTCTCCCACTGGGGTCCACGTTCCAATTTGTGTCTTTGAATCTTTTCTTCCATCTCTTGATCCAGAGGCTGGGCAGTGGCCACATACAGTCCTCTGTCGGTGTTCTTATTCGTCGCCTTTATATAGTCTTCACCGAGCTTCAAGGCATATTTGCTCTTGCCACTCTGTGCCCCCCCGAGGATCAGGGTATTAAATGCCGTTGTGATACCGCAGTTACTCATTCTACATCGCTGAAGGAAGGAAGCAGTAGCTGCGAGTCTGGTTGGTCGGCAACCTGCCGGGGTTTTTTATGTCTTGATTTTAATGATTGGCTTATTGAATCACGATCTTCAGTCATCAGAGGGGTGAAATGGTTCAGCAGCTTATCCCTGATGACAGGAGTTACATCAGGGGCGGCTTTTTGCCGCCAGGTATCAGGTAACCAGTTAAAGCAAGCCCCTTTCAATTCCCGGCCATCCTGTACCATTTTTTTCGATTCGGCAACCAGTAGGCTATCATCAGGGACCAGATTTACAACTGCCGGGGAATGGGTATTTACAATGACCTGGCGTAATGGATTGCCTGGCCCGATTTGGTTTTTAACGTCAGTAGCAATATCCTGGAGGAGTTGTAAAATCGCGGGAATCCGCTCGGGATAAATGCTGTTTTCCGGCTCTTCCAGGCAGATAAGACTACTTGTTTTTGGATCTGACTCCAAGACAGCCAATGCCAAAAAGCGCAATGTCCCGTTGGAAAGTAAATGCGCCGGATAGACCGTTCCATTACTGTCAGTTAATTCCAGGGTCAGAAGCTTTCGCTTTTCATCTTGATCAATTCTGATGCTGTAAACATCGTCAATCAGTTCGGATAAGCGGGCAGCAACCTTGTCATAAAACCAGACAGCGGCCTCGTCCTTAGATGTGTGATTTGTGTATTTATGGGAATGTGCAAGATAATATAGAGTTGCAGCTAGGTGAGAACCATCAGGGCCTAATCCTGCAGGGGTTGTAAATCTGTCAGGTTTACGTATTGAAGAAGGCTCCAATTGTAATAACTGCCAGGATTGCATTTCCCTGCGCGCCAAAAGGGCTGTTGGATTCTCAATGGTGT
>CBETWD010000115.1:0-7325 GCA_965539945.1 uncultured bacterium | reverse complement strand
TTTGTTTTTCATTCGACGTTGGACGTTCGATGTTCGATGTTCGACGTTCATCTTTTAATGTAACCTGTGAACGTTTACAAAACAACTTAGCGCTTATAGGGGAGGGGGGGTAAGTATGATCGATTTTCTGGCAAAGGGGGGCATTCTTGTAGTGCCGATCCTTTTGTGCTCTATGGTTGCTCTTGCCATTTTTCTGGAAAGGTTGATCCATTTTTCCAGGGTACGCATCCGGGGTTTTGGATTGGTGAAGAATGTCGCCAAGCATGTGCGAAACGGTGAACTTGACCAGGCTATTGAGCTTGCAAGAGGGAGCAAATCACCCATGGCATGCATCCTGGCAAGTGCCTTGGAGGTCATAGACAATGACCGGGAGACCTTTGAGACAGTGGTTGTCCACTCCACAGGGGAGGAGGTCAGGGAGCTTTCCCGATATCTCCAGGTACTTGCTACTATTGGAAGTATTGCTCCGTTACTAGGTCTACTGGGAACGGTTATCGGTATGATCAAGGCCTTTATGGTCATCCAGCAGATGGGTGGCAAGGTCAATGCTGTTGTCCTTGCCGGCGGTATATGGGAGGCCATGCTGACTACGGCCTTGGGCCTTGCCGTGGCCCTTCCGACCATGGTGGCCCATAGCTATCTTGTGTCCCGTGTGGACAACTATGAGGCCCAGCTCCAGGACGGAATGGTGACCTTTATCAAGACTGCGGGAAGGTAACCTGATCATGCTTATTCATCCCAAACGAAGTGCCCGTATGGGAGTCCAGGTCCCCCTGACATCGCTCATTGATATAGTATTTCTCCTTTTGATTTATTTCCTGCTTACTACAAATTTTATGGTTGATGAAGGGATCAAGATCAAACTCCCACAGGCCAAGGCCTCGGCTCCCCAGAATGAAGAGGTGATCACCGTCTATGTGGATCAGCAGGGAAGGGCATTTCTTGGGACCAAGGAGGTCTCCATGTCCGCGCTCTTTGATGGGCTCAAGGAGATGATAGGGGACAAGGAAGATAAGCTGGTCGTTGTCAGGGCTGACCGGGCCGTAATCCTTAATAAGGCCGTAAAAGTAATGGATGTGGTCAAGGCGGCCGGGGCTGGGCGGCTCTGTCTGGCCACTGAAAAAGAATTTTAAATTTAAAGTGAAATCCCAGTCCAAAAGAAGTCCCAACCGGCTCTTGTATGGTCTGTTGTGCGTATCCTTTGTTATACATCTTGTCCTGTTTGTGCATATTTCAGGACTCTACAGTTCAAGCTCGTTTGCTTACATTGAGTTAACACTTCAAAACATATCAAAAGCTCCCACAAGGAGTATCCCCAGGCCACGTCACAGACCCAAGCCGCCTGATCAGCCACAGGAAATTAAAGATCCGAGAGTAACCCGGCTTGTCCCACGCTTAAAACCGATAAGCATTGAGCCGGTTGAAAAAGACCTGCCTGACAGCCTTGTAGAGGGAATCAGCATACCGGATATCCCGGATGTTCCCAGCCCGGATATCTCCGAGTGGAGTCCGGCTCAATCTGCCTACGATTACACAACAGCCGACAGCTATCTTGAGACGGTGCGGCTCAGGATAGAAAGACACAAGAGATATCCTGAAAATGCCAGGGTCAAACAGATAGAAGGCAGTGTGACAGTACGCTTTGTAATTATATCCGGAGGAGATATCAGGTCGGTCGAGGTTGTGAAGACGTCAGGAAACAAGGCCCTGGATAGAGCAGCGCTCACGGCAGTAAAGGATGCTGTCCCGTTTCCAAGGGCACCTGCAAGTCTTTTTAAGGGAGATATCCCCTTGGAGCTTAATATAGTGTTTGAGCTCATGTGATGCATATGCGGCGGTAGTCAACCAATTGATATCTCAGAGCCAGAGGCGTTTTTGACATTAAGGGAGGGAGTTTTTCCGTAGGTTGGGTAGAGTGGAGCGAAACCCAACACAACAGATCCAAAGAAATGCGATATCGAAGGGCTCATGCAAAAGGTGGAACGTACTTCTTTACAGTCATAACGTATGATAGGCGAAAGCCGCCTTTCATGACCCGGACCTAAAAGAGCGGTCATAGTTTGCCTTCGCATCGGCAGAAAAACAACATGCACCTCCTGGCTTCCCGGCCCTGATAATCCAGTTAATTGACAATCCAGACGGCACATCCCTTGGAGTAATGCACTATCTTTGTCGATACGCTGCCGAACAGGAATTCCACTTCCTTTGACACGCCCCGTCTTCCGATAACCACGGTGCCGAATCTTTCGCTTTCGATTATTCCTATTATTTCATGAGCAATACTGGTGCCCATGCTGCAGATAAGTGGAGGGCTTTTGAGCGGAGATTTACAGCTTTCTATATAGCGGTTAAAGATTTGCTTTTCTGAAATGCCTTTATCGCAAAGTATCTTCCGGGCCTTGGCCATGAAATCCAGATAGGCCGCCTGATGTTTTTTGCATTCGGTTTTCCAGACCTCTTCAGTTTCAAACAGATCCCGGTCCGGAAAACGTTCAATTGTTAAGAGTTCAATATGAAATCCTTCACCGCCGCCCAATATATTCCCTGTGTATTCGACGGCCCGCAATGAGTTTTCCGAAGCGTCAACAGCAATGAGAATCTTTTTCGGGTCCATGGTTTCCTCCTCTTAAAATTGTTTTCCCCAGGCGTTGCCCCGTGTGCCGTTTCGTTAGGAACCCAGAAGGTCCAGACACGGTTTCAGGTCGCCAAGTATTTCATCAACGGTATCATAAAACACATCGGTTCCCCTGGAAAAATGAAGTAAAATGTTGTTCAATTTTTCCGGGATATAGGGATAGATCTTGCGCAGGTTGATGAGGCGATGGTGAAAAACGATTGAAAAGTCGTCCTCGGTCAAACCTGCAAGATCTTCTTTCGTGAATCCTCTTTCCAACAGATAGCCTGCCGTGCAATCCCCTTTGCCGGTGATAAAGGCAAGAATGCCGCCCAACCCGAACAGGTCTAAGGCAAAGGGGTTTTCATAGAAATCAAATGAATAGTCAAAGTCGATCCAGCGGTATTTATGTGTCCCGGATTCGAGCCAGATATGATCACGGCGAATGTCTCCATGCTTTTCTCCATGGCTGTGCATAAACCCTATAGCCTCGCATGCACCGATGAATTTTTCTAATATCTCGGGAAAATGTTTTCGAAAATAGGTCTCATGATCTTCTTCAATATCATGGATTACTATGTCCAGACTTTTTCCTCTGATAAAGTCCAGCACCCTGACATTATTATTCTTTTCATCATGGTATGAAATTCCCTGCATGAACCGCATGTCACCCCTCACCAGGTCAAGGATTCTGGATTCTTTTCCAGGGCTCCGATGGCAAAGAATTTCAACCTCGCCAAGCTTCATGCGGAATTTTTCATAGAAAACCAGTTTTATGATTTTTCGCTCACCAGTTTCCAGGTGCCTGCACCTCTTGACCCAGAATTTCGGGTCTTCAATCCCAAACCGGCGCTCTACTTCATCCCTTAGGACCATATAATGAAGTCCATTAACACAAATAACATCCCCGTAACCGATATTCATGAATTCAGTTGTGTCATGATATATTTTTCCACAATATCTGATGGGAAAATTAGGATAATATTGTTTAACAAGATTTCTGACATCCTGTGACATACGTCTTTGCTCCTGCTGCCCATTCTCAGGATATTTAAAAGACCATGGATGGACTTTTTCAACAGCCTGAAAATAATGATTATCAGTATATGAACCGCTTCAGTTGTCTACGGATAACAGCCTTTTCTCAATTTTCCTACACAATTAATTTATATTATATTTGGAGGGGTTGCGCAAAGGAAATGTTTGGTTTTCCAACTAGCGGCTCCATATGGATTTTGGGGAGCTTATCAAAAAAGTTTTGCAAGTAAAATATCTTTTGCTACAACAAAGATGAATCAAATACTTTTTTCTACAGAAAAACATTTTTCGCAACGGTGACCCGGTGAAAAATATAGAAATCAACCCGATATAGCTGAAAAAGGGAGACGCAAGACGGTCATAGAGGGTCACCGGAGGACTGAGATCTATACGGCATGGAAGTAGTTGGGAACTATCCCGAAGAAGTCCTGCGGCGAGCTGTTTCTTATCTCTACACAAAGGAAACAAAGTCTTCATTCGAGATTGAGCAAGCGACTCCGGATCAAAAACGAGCGGCACGATTTGTTGAGTTGCTTAGATTGGCAGATGATCGAGAGTTCTTTAACAAACCATCATTGATAGAACTTCAGCAGGCAACAGTTGATGAACGTTTTGCCAACAACGATTTTCGTACTGAACAGAATTACGTTGGACAAACAATGAGTTTCGGTAATGAGCTTGTCTATTTTGTCGCATCCAAGCCGGAAGATATCCCGGAGCTTCCGGAAACCACTGATGTGAAATGAGTGCGGAAGCCAATTGAATCGAGTCTAGCGTCTTTAATCCTTGGTTCCAAGCAAAGTTGTTCAGTAGGTCAATTGCAAACTGTTTTACAGAGTCATTAACTTCGATAATATGATAAAATTGCAAATCTTGCTCAAAATATTGAAAGACCTGCTCAACGATTTCACGTTCAATCTCCTGGGTTCGGACTCTTCTCAGGAAAGCCGAATGAAATTCAATTTTGCATACATCCGATATTGTCAGAATCACATCCTCGTCAAATTCAGCAATCAAGTCGATCAAACTTTCTGAACCTTCTTCTTCGTGATAAAGTTTGATAACGGCACTCGTATCCAAAAAAAGGTTCATCTTTCTTCCCGTTCATCAATGATGTCATCAGAGATATTTCCTTTGATCGGTTTGGTCAGTTCCTGAGCTTTCTTGAAAGACATTTTTGACAACGAAGCTTTTGGAATGAGCACCACCTTTACTGCTGCTCCCTCTTTAAATGGAAGGTTACTTAATTCCAGATGTCCTTCCTTCACATGAGTATCAATAGAATATTGCATATCTCCTCCTTTTTCTGAGTAATTTTTAATCTCCCAAGAGTTTGTGTTCAAAACACCATACAAAGCTATTTTTATATTACACCAGCATGAATGGCTCATGTCAATTCAAGAACTGCTGTAATAATGCTGACCCCTCTAAAAACCGCTGCAAAAATATCCTAAACATTATGCTCATTCGATACTCTGTTTAGCCTCCGGTAAGAAACAGAACGATGAAGTAACCGGTTTGAAAAAGTGGAGTGAAACGGAGCTTTTTCAAGTCCGGTTGACTGTTGGGTTCGCCATGAGTTATTTGATTAGTTATTGTAATTTAAAGCGATGCACTTATCGAGAACCAACGATCTCTTTCACAAGCTCGATAATTATTGTATTTTGGTATTGCCCTGGTCTCACATCGCAAGTCTCGGAATATGGTTCGTATCCTTTTGCATTTATAGTCAGTTCGTATTTCCCGACGGGCAGTCGAAAAAAGAAAAAGGTTCCCTGGGATGTAAAATCCGTTTCCGACAGATAATGCTCAGGATAAAGCTCAGAATAACTGATCTCTTTTTGCAGAGGTGTCAGAGTACGATAGATTCCATTCCCCCTTAAAGTTATTGATTGTATCTCTATTTCAGTATCCGGTTGCCGATCTTTCCCTGCCTGCATATAGGGTTGTTCATTTTTTGCAACATAGCCACGGAGATAGCCTACCGGCTTTATAGAAAATTGGACTCTTGGAACCGTGCCTTCTTCAATGCTTATGGGTATACTGACAGGCTCTGGTACAAATGCAGGGGCAATAATACTCACTTCATAATTTCCCGAAGGAAATGGACCGTGTTCTCGCCCTGTATCTTCGGGGCTAAGATAGATCCATGTTTCAGCCCCTTTTTTGTCGACAGGACGAAGATAAAGAGCCGGCGAGGGCCTTGGTAGCTCTTTTGGGAAATCAAAGGAAAAATCAACAAGCAATCTGTTGCCCGGGATTGTGTCCGAGGCCTTTGATTTTTGATATATATCTGCAAGTATTGCATTATATTGAGATATTACCTGTTTACTTGAGAGGATACTTATATGGTCTTCATTGAAGCCATAAACCATTTTGGCATCCCTCTGGGAGCGCTGACTAAGCTGACTCGCCAAGGTGACTGCCTTGTCGTTATTCGGTCGAAGTATGTTGCGATTGCCCTTGTGCCCAAAGAATAGGTAGTAATCAACAGCAGACGGGATTTTTTTGCGAAATATCGAATTGATAAATTCACTTCCCGGCTGCATATCTCTCCAGGCGGGAATTACGCCAGGGGAGTATTTCACTCCTATTTCCGCGAGTTCTTCTCCTCCCCATGGTGTTGAAATAGAGATGAAGTCGGTAATGGAAGGGAACAATTGGCCATAGTTTATAATAAAAGAGCGTACAACAAGCCCGCCCATGCTGTGGGCTGTAATGCATAGCTTTTTGAATTTATATTTTGTCTGCAGATTTTGTAGTTTCCAGAATAGCAAATAGGACATCGAATCGATAGACGCGCCTGAAGGATAATAGAAAAACCACGGTTGATATTTGTCGCGATCAATACTCTCAAAAAAAGTCTGCCAATTTTGGGGAGACCCTGCAGCGCCGTGAACAAAAAGGATCGGGATTTTTATCGGATCGTATGCTTCAAGGAAATAAACATTGCCGCCAATCTCCCTGAAGAACTCCAAACCAGTCCAAAGCCCTTTTTTTCCATATTCATCCGAGAACACAAAGTCATCCATATTTGCCACAGCACCAGGACATGTGCTGTGAAAATTTTTGTATTCTTTTGGGGGCATCTTAGACCCAATTGGGAAATCAATTTTATTACTGTTTTGTTCCCTGATTACAATATCCAAATTCCCGACCACACCTCCCGCAGGTGTAGATACCTGTTCAGCACTTAAAATCTGTCCGGCCGGTTCTCCTTTGTCATAAATCAAATTTTTGTTCTTATCGCCAAAAGCAACAATATTGTGAGTTCCCTTGGGAACCATCAATTCATAAGGCCCAAGCTCATGCAGTGTCGTGTAATGAACAATTGCTCTATTGCTATCCTTTTTAGAATAGGAGGCGACAACGACCGGCATATCGTGGTAAGGAAGGTGGCTTGACACAATGCCAACTAACACTGTGGAATTTTGCAGGGTGTTCACTTCCTCTCTAATCTGCAAGAGAGTACATCCTACTAAAAAGAAAGAGAGCATTAATAATAAAATTAGGGGAGAAAGTGTCTTTTTCATTATAGTGAAGAAAGGGGTCAGCCCTGGAAAATAGAAATTAGCTTTTTTACCTGATTCCTTATCTTCCTGTTCTCCTCCATCAACCGCTCTATCTTTATACCCGCCTTGCTCACCGCCTGCGCCTTCATCTTGAATGTCTT
>CBETWD010000114.1:0-7376 GCA_965539945.1 uncultured bacterium | reverse complement strand
TGTACTTCAAGTGCCCGACAACAAAGCAGATGCGGTGCCCTGTGAACGCTTACGAAATGGGTGAGGCCTTAGCTACTATGGCAGGAGTAGATCGTCAAGTAGTGTTATTTGATTGGGAATTCTCACTACACAAACTGACAACTCTGTTTCTTCCAGAGGTCTTGGCTTTGTAAAGTGCCTTATCAGTGCGAATAAGCAAGGAGTCCACAGTGTCTTCCAGGTTCAGTTCCGTAATTCCCAAAGATGCCTTGACTGTTAAGCGATGCCCCTTTCGCTTTACGGCAAATACGTGTCTAGCCACTCGTTTTCTGATACGTTCAGCCAGAATCATTCCATCCCGGCAGTTAGTGTGAGGTGTCAGGATGATAAAATTTTCACCACCATATCTATATATCCCATCAACCTCTCTCACAGCACTACGAAGGATATCAGCTAATTTCTGTAACACATTGTTCCCGATCTGGTATCCATAAGAGTCGTTTACTTCCCTGAAGCGGTCAAGGTCAATCATTATGACCGACAGGGGAAACTGATATCTCCTGGCCTTGGCCATCTCTTTTTTCAGATCTGTTTCCAGTGCCTGGCGGTTATTAAGACCGGTAAGGTGATCTATGCGCAACTTTTTTTGCAGACTATTAATAAAACCGGCCTGCTCCATAAGTTCCTTTTCTGCCTGTGCAATGTGCAATGAAAGGGCTTTGTTGTACTCTTGGAGTTGCTTGATTTCCCCCTTTAGTTCTTGATTATGTTGGACTTTCTGTTCAAGTGATTTCAGGCTGGCAGTTATGCTGTCCAGGTGTTTCCTTGCATCTGACGTAAAGGATTTGACCGTGTCCTTGACACCATCTAAGATTTGATCCGTTTGTTCCAGAAATCCCTCCAGCATTTGGCCGGGGACTGTGGGAGGCTTGGTCTTTTTGAGTATGATTTCGTCGTAACCATTCTCATGTACAACATGCCAGAATTCAGTTGAATATATGTCAGGCCAGGGCAGTAATTCTTTTTGAACTAAATTTTTAAGGGTATTATGTACGACTTTAGTTACTTGTTCAGCTAAATAGTGTCCATTTTTTTTTGTCTGTTGGGTATGGTCTGTCATTAGATGCCCCTATCGTCAGTTTCCAGGAGCTGATTCAAGGCATTTTCCAAAGAACAGGTGGAGGGGAAAGTTTTAAGCAGAAAACTTGCCTCAAGCTCCCACTCATTCTTGCATGTATGTAGCTGGTCTTGAATCAGGTCGGACAACTGCTGTATGGAATCAAGCGGGTAGTTTGCAAATATTAAGTAATCCGATGCCCTTCGAAAAAGCAGGGCCTTGCCATTTGTGTCACTGTTCGTCTTAGAGAAGTCGCTTATGGATTGCTGTATATTTTCCCCGATTTCGTCCAACATCTGGTCTGTCCTGAGATAACCCCATTTTTTGTTTATTTGCTTCAAATTATTGAAGTTGATAAAGATCGTAAAATACTTGGGTCTATCTAAACTAAGAGCAGTGATTTTGTTCAATGTCAATAAATAACGGTAGTTATAAAAGCTACACATAGGTTCCCTGAAATAGGTGATCCGCCTGAAGAGCTCAAGCTTATCTATGTCCCTGTATGAATGCCTCTGTATAGTCAGGGGATTCCAGTCAGATACGATCTCCTCCAGGGCTTCTACGACATTTTGGTCAAGTCGTCCTCTTCTAGCTTCGTCTTTCAATATTTCTATGGCCTGAGTGCTGGGTATCGAGGACTTATACGGCCGCTTTGCGATCAAGGCTTCATATATGTCTGCCACTGACACTATTCTTACCATGGGGCTTATATCATTCCCTTTCAGGCCTGCTGGATAACCGCTTCCGTCCAGCCGTTCATGGTGATACAGGACTATCTCGGTTATTCGGTCATCAGGATAGCGGGTAGCAAGATACTTGGCCCCAATGGTTGGATGCATGTTCATGATTTGCCTGTCGATATTGTTAAACTGCCCGGGTTTTAAGAGTACGTCGTCCGGTATTGCAATTTTCCCGATGTCATGGATAAGACAACCCATCCCCATAACTTCCAGCTCTTCTGATGATAGCCCTTGAAGAAGACCTATTCTTCGGGATATGGCAGTGACCCTCAAACTGTGTTCCAGACTATAAGGATCACGACTGCCCAGCATCTCTCCCATTACATCGAACAGGTCCTTGATCAGTGCCTGGTGTTTTTCTTCAAGTGCCATGACCTGGTCAAGCACTGCCAATCTGGCAAAAATCTGTTCAGGATGGCAGGGCTTGACCATGTAATCAGTAGCCCCGGCTTGCAGTGCATTGATAAGGGTCTGCCTGTCTTTGATTCCACTGAGCACAATAGAATACAGCTTGGGCCTTGCCAGGTTTTTTATCTCTTGTAAAAGTTCCAGTCCACCAAGCTCAGGCATATGCAAATCAGTGATAAGAAGACGGATTGTATCGTCCTGTATTAAGATAGACAGGGCTTCTCTGCCATTCGCAGCACCAGTGACATTCAGCCCCCATTCGGAGAGGTGAGCGACCAGCAGCTCTCTCTCCTGTGCAACATCTTCTGCTACCAGCACGCCGTATTTGCTGAGAACCGGAAGATCACCGGCGGTAGTGGTGGAAAAGCCCTTGGTATTTTTGTAGATTCTCACGAGTCCTCTCAGCCAAAGTCCTTCCAAGGATCAGTGTTTATGCAGAGTGAGTGATAATATCTGTTCCTTTATTATCGGATAATATGGGCAGGGACTATAATAATTAAGATATGATTCCGCTGAAAAAACCCAATCTGCGGCGTTGCTTCAATTTTCAAGCTAAATTGAGTTTGAAGTGCCTAAAGTGAGCTAAAGTGCCTAAAGTTGTGGTGCGCGCTTTAGCGCGGTTAATATAAATAGTGCCTAAACGGAAACCCCAAATTTTGTTTTCTCAATTTAGGTCATGGACATTTAACATATTAATGTTACATCCTTTTTTAAATTTAAAATTTAAAATTTAGAATTCAAAATTGTGTCTGAATGGCCTTTTCGTTCAGACACTAAATAGATGGAGCAAAGCAAGACCTTAACTTTAGGCACTTAAAACTTTAGTTCACTTAAGGTACTGTTCCGGTTTATCCGGGTTAGGGTCTTTATATACAGAAAGGAACAAAAACAATGAGTTCTGCTGGTGACGGAAGAGAAAAAAGAAGACATATAAGGAAAGATTTCTATGGTCATATTGAAGGTGTTGTCCGTGGGTCCACTTTCTATGCGACGATACAGGATCTGAGTCTCGGAGGTATGTGCTTTGAGGTCGATTATCCCTTCAGATCAGGACTCCACTTGCGCCTTACGTTCAAAGTCCTCGACTCTCAGCAGAAACCTATAGAAGTGGAAGCCAGGGTTGTGTGGGCTCAGCCACTACACATGCTTTTCTGTCGAGTCGGAGTCATATTCACGGAGTTTCCCCCCAAAGCCAAACACATCATCAAAGCATACATTTCCGCCTTGGAAATCGAACCTGAGAAAGGGGTCACCGGAGCTGAAAAATATCCCCTCCTTTTCACTCCTTTTCGGATATCGAACCTGACGCTCAAAAATCGCCTGACCATGGCACCGATGTTCCGGGGTTATGCTCACCAAGACGGGACCGTAAGTCAGACGCTCATTGATTCTTATCGCGAGATAGCCCTGGGCGGCGCAGGTATGATTGTTGTAGCCAATGCGGTTGTTGATAGATCCGGTGTCATGGCATCGAGGGTCCTTAGAGTCGATCAAGACCGTTTTATTCCAGGACTAGCCAAGTTGGCAAAAGTGATCAAGTCTTCCGGGGCTGTTGCTTGCCTGCAGATCAACCATGCGGGGCAGTGGGCGAAAGTTGATAGGCCACTGGCTCCTTCTGCGGTAACAATGCAGTTGCCGAATGAACTGAGTATTTTGGACGGTATTCGGATGGCATTGTCGGACCGGTATTACATGCGACTCGTAAACAGTTTTTTGTTCGCGTTGCTGCGTTGCCGTCAGAGCATGACTTTGGAACAAATCAGATTTATCAGGGAATGCTATGGCCAAGCGGCTCTGCGGGCCAGGAAAGCAGGCTTTGACATGGTGGAACTCCACGGGGCAACCGGATACCTTCTTTTACAGTTCCTTTCTCCGAGATTGAATAGACGGTCGGACGGCTATGGCGGAAGTCTGGAAAACAGAATGAGGTTTCCTCTGGAAGTGGTTGAAACAGTCAGGGAGTTTGTCGGGGAAGACTTCCCAATAGGATATCGTTTCTTGGCAGATGAACTGCTTGCAGGCGGACTCCGGGTCAGAGAAGCCAAGATCTTTGCCAACAAATTGGAGAAATTGGGAATCGCCTACATCTCCGTAACGGCCGGCTCCCATGAATCATTTATTTTGCGCCATGTTATGAATCAAACCAGAAAGGAAGGTTATGCAGGTGGTTTGGCCGCGGAGATAAAAGATGTTGTCTCCTCAACACCTATTATCACCACCGGGAGGATTGTCAGGCCTGCCTTTGCTGAAGAGATACTCAAAGATCGCAAGGCTGATCTGATCGGGCTTGCCCGGACCTTGTTTGCAGATCCTCTCTGGCCAAACAAGGTATTCGAGGGAAGAGAAAGAAATATCCTTTTCTGTAATTGCTGCAATGCATGTCTTCTCTGTATCATAAAAGATGAACCGGTCATATGTTCCATGTGGGACAACTCCAAAAGGACAAACATCGACATCCAGTTGAAGCAAAAGAGAAAGAAGTGAGAGAAGTCCTTGAGACTTCAGCAAGGCCAAACGGCCCAGGCGGTCACTTACCCTACCGCTTGTGTCTGGTTATAGTTTCTAGTTGTTGCGCGTTGCACAATATGCTTTACTTGTAGCTGTTCACGGCTCGAAATTTGAAATTGGAAAGCAGAAATTTGGGAAAGATGAAACAAAAGCATGAAGGCCAAATTTCGAATTTCCAGTTTCGACATCGGCATTCAATTCGATAGTACACGCTTTTTCGAAAAAAGTGTAAACTGGTGGATGAAGGATGTCAAAATTTGCATCAAAATAAAATGTAGGAGAAATTATGGCTGAAAAAATAGATGATATTACAATAAATTATGAAGATGAATCGGGAAAACAGTTGGTAAAGGAACTCGACAAGGTGATCCTGACCAGAGGGAGTTGGACCACCATCATGTTTATGTATCAGGATATAGATCGCAAGACCGACCAATTCGGGGACCCAAAAGTCACGATCCGCCGGTATAAAAAATCCGGCAATGAGTTCCGGCAACAGAGCAAGTTTAATATCACAAGCAAGAAACAAGCTCTTCAAATCGTTGATATTTTAAACAAGTGGTTTCCAGGATAGAACTGAATGTCTGATAAAGCACAGTGATTCTCGATAAAAAACCTTATACGCTTGACCGAATAGTACGAATCGGCATAGCTGCCGGATTATTATGGGGACTGATTTGGCTCTTGGGATACCTGAGCGAAGTCCTGATCCCCTTTGCTGTTGCCCTGCTTTTAGCTTACCTGATTAATCCGCTTGTTCTTCTGGTCCAAAAAAAGGTCCCTAACCGTGTTTTTGCCGTGTTTATCAGTCTGTTTGCCGTATTGGCTTTTGTAGCGGTTTTGGCTTGGTTGCTTATCCCCATGATCGTAGCTGATATAGCGAACATGGGCAGGATTTTAACTGACTTTGTCAACGATTCCGACTTGGCTGAACAGGCTGCTCAACGCCTGCCGCCTCATATCTGGGAGGCGGTCAAGGATTTTATGACGACACACGAGGTCCGGGATTTTTTCAGGACTGATAATTTCTGGAAGATTAGCGAATCCATTGCTCGCAAAGTTTTACCAGGAGCATGGGGACTCTTGACCGGTACTGCAAGTTTTATCATGGGCTTGGTCGGATTGGCTGTGATCGGACTCTATCTAATCTTTTTGCTTCTGGATTACGAGAAGGTCAAGCAAGGCTGGAAGGACATGCTCCCGCCTGCTTACCAGGAGCCTACCATGGCCTTTGTCAGCGATTTTCAATCGGCCATGAACCGGTATTTCCGGGCCCAGGCTGAGGTAGCTTCTATTGTCGGGATATTGTTCGCTGTGGGCTTTTGGCTCATCGACCTGCCGATGGGTATCTTGCTGGGCCTGTTAATCGGGATTCTGAATATGGTCCCCTATCTGCAGATCATCGGTCTGATTCCTGCTTTTTTGCTGGCCCTTGTTCATGCGGTGGAGACAGGGAGCAGTTTCTGGGTAGCCCTTGGGTTGACCGGTTCGGTCTTTGTGGTAGTTCAGACAATCCAGGATACTGTATTGGTCCCCAAGATCATGGGCCGGGTGACAGGCTTTAGCCCGGCCATAATTCTATTATCCCTATCCATATGGGGCAAGTTATTAGGATTTTTCGGGCTGCTCATAGCTCTGCCAATGACCTGTCTGCTCTTGGCCTACTACCGGCGTTTTTTGACCCATCAATCTGAATGCGCACCCGAGCCTCTTGCAAAACATGTAGAGTAAAGATCATAGACAGGAGTAACAGAAGATACTGAATCTTTTTTTTGCCGACTTAGTTGTGGTGATACATGTTGCTTTTGTTTTGTTCTCAGTGCTGGGTGGATTCCTGGTGCTCAAGTGGAAGTCCTGCGCATGGATACACATTCCAGCGGTTATGTGGGCTGCACTTATCGAATTTTGCGGCTGGGTGTGTCCACTCACGCCGCTTGAGAACTGGTTGCGTGAAAAGGGCGAGGGGAGTAGTTACGGCTCAGGCTTTATAGAGCACTATATTATCCCTGTGCTTTACCCTGCTTCACTTACGCAAAATATGCAGATTGTCTTGGGTGTGTCTGTCTTGGGTATCAACCTTGTGATCTACGGATGGATATTGCACCGTACCATGAAGGCTGGGACTTGAGCAATATGCCGGTTGTCTGTGAAAGCCACGATATCATATGAGCGACTTTTCTTATGAATTCAGCAGATTGTGCCTTTGTGATCTTGACGATTTGGTTGCCCTTGAAAAAATCTGTTTTCCCCACGCATGGACGGAACAGCAATTCTGGCTGTGTCTTAAGCAAAAGCAGTATTATATCTTTGGGCTAAAAAAAAGTGGTGAACTGGCCGCCTATATGTCCTTTTTTAGTGTAGCCGACGAAATGGAAATCCTCAAACTGGCTGTCCAGCCGGCGCACAGGCTCAAAGGCTTGGGAAAACGTCTTCTCGGGCTTGTGTTGCAGAATTGTATAGAGATGGGCATAGAACAGGCATATCTGGAGGTGCGGAGATCAAACACCGCGGCCCTTGCCCTGTACACCGGATTTGGTTTTATTCAAACAGGCACCAGGAAAGGGTACTATCCGGACAACAAAGAGGACGCCTTAATTCTTTCCTTAGACCTTATGCCTCAGTAG
>CBETWD010000113.1:0-7649 GCA_965539945.1 uncultured bacterium | reverse complement strand
AGGCCCGGTCCTGCGTTGCAGGTACGCTAAATTTTTTCTCCATCAACTCCTCTCTTACCGCTCCCACAAGGTAAAGCGAGCCTGCCACGCAGAGCAGATCCTCTTTGCCGCAGTTTGAAAGGGCTTTATTCAGGGCCTTCTGCCAGTCTTGTTCCAGAGTCACATATTTCGGGACATCAGTCCCTCTCCACCTTTCTAACGTGACCGGCACCCTGGGGCCAGGGGGCTCTGTGATGATGATTTGCCCGAACAGAGACGATATCTGCCTGAGCATGGCTACAAAGTCCTTGTCTCCGCCCTCATCAGAACAGGCCCACAGGAGAGTATGGAAGTACCTGTCCTTGTCTCTTGTTGTAGTGTTCAACCGGCCAAGAAGATCTTTGAGTGACCGTAGACCACCTAAGTTATGGGCCCCATCGAGCAGCACCATGCAGCTTCCCTTCAGCAGTTCCCCGCGACCCGGCCAATAGACGCTTCTGCATCCATTTCTGACTGCTGTATCAGTGATCCTGAATCCTTGCTTCATCAACCTCTCGCAGGCCGCTATGGCAAGGCCGGCGTTTGTGGCCTGATGCCTGCCCTTCAGGGCCGGATACAATCTGTTGATTTTAAGAAATTCCCCTTTATAGTCGATTCCCGAATTTCCATGCTCTTTTACATCAAAGTCACGGCCAATTTCCCAAACCGGGGCATTCAGCTCAAGACATCTGTCCAATATCACAGAGAGGGCAGGCTGTTCTCCGACCCCTGTGACCACCGGTACACCCTTCTTGATGATGCCCGCCTTTTCCCTGGCTATTTCAGGAATACTGTTACCCAGAAAGGCCTGGTGATCCAGGGAGATATTTGTAATAACAGAGACCAGGGGAGTGACTATGTTAGTGGCGTCCAGCCTGCCTCCAAGACCTGTCTCAAAAATTACCAGGTCAGCTCCCTGCTCTGCAAACCAGACCATTGCTATTGCAGTGGTGAACTCGAAATAGCTGAGTTCATAGCCCCTTTCCAAGAAATCTCTGATCCTCCAGATCTGCTCTTTCAGCTCCTCCTCGGAAATCATTGTATTTCCTATCCTGAATCTCTCTCTGAGGGATGATAGGTGGGGTGACGTATAGAGACCTGTCCTGTACCCGGCCGCATGTAAAATACTTGCAATAATAGCGCTTACAGAGCCTTTTCCATTCGTACCGGCCACATGGAGACACGGATAGTTTTTTTCTGGATTGCCAAACGCATTCAATATGCTGGTCATGCGCTCAAGGCCCAGACGAAAACCATGGAACTGGAACTTATCCAGATAGGCTAGAGCAGCTTTGAAATTATGCTTATGTGAAGGCATGGCTTTTCCGCCGGGCTACCAGGCGACTCAGGATATTTAATATGTATTTGTCGCAAAAAAAGTGTAACATCAGACACGATCAACACATTAACTTTAGGCACTTGCAACTTTAGGCACTTATTACGGCCCAAAATTAAATGATTCGTCTATATATTAACATATTTGTAGTGTGTCTGCTCTCCGCATGCCAGCCCCCCTTTATGGATTCATCTCTTGGCAAGTCAGGCTGCGGACGATGTCACAGCGTGAAATTGGACCCTGCCCATAATATTGGATGCATTGCCTGTCATTACGGGACGCCTAAAGGTTATACCCGCGCTCAGGCCCACAATGGCTTGATTCCCATGCCATCCCACCCGACCCGCATGGCCGGCACCTGTGGAAGATGTCATGCCCGGGAGGTGACTGCGGCCGGCTCCTCCAGTCATTTTACCCTGTCAGGTGTGATAGGAGCGGTTTGGTCTGGTTTTTTCCCTGGTGAGCAGGTACCGACTCTGCTGGAATTGCCCATAGAAGAGCCTCCTTGTACAGAAAAGGGGCTTGTTTCGGATATGCTCAGGAGGAGGTGCTTTCGCTGCCACGTTTATTACCAAGGCGACGATTACATGGGCACTACTCGCGGAACCGGCTGTGCCGCATGTCATCTGAGTATCAAGGCCGAAGGGCCTTGGGATCACAAATTCCGTGGAAAAGTCCCGGATATTCAGTGCCTTTCCTGCCACTATGGAAATTTCGTTGGTTGGGACTACTACGGACGATTCGAGATGGACTATGAAGATGGTTTTCGTGTACCCCTGGTTGAGGGTGAGCACATTCAAAGGCCCTATGGCATGGAGTGGCATGATATGACCCCTGATGTACACAGGACGGCAGGCATGGGATGTACGGACTGCCATCATTCAGGGCCGTGTGAGGGCGAAAAGCGGGGTGTAACTTGTATAGACTGCCATCTGGAAGATAAAACAGGATCTCATTCAGGACCGCCCATGGACCAGAAACGTATTGGTCACAGGCCCGAAGATTTAGGCCTTGTTGCCTGTGCTGTTTGCCATGGGGTATGGGCTGTCCAGGACCGGGGAAGGTCTCTGATCAGACAGGATTTTCCGGATTATGATGATTGGAGTTACCTGGCGATCCAGGGCAGCAGTGAGGTCGAGGCCACTGTGAAGGCCTATGTTAATTTGCCATATAAAGACTGGACTATTCCCCGGATGCTTGACAAGATAACCGGCGAGTACCGGCAGGGTCTATGGTTTGAAAGTTTTACTGAAAGACGTTGGGGCCTTGTAGAATTGGGGGAGAATCCCTACGGGCGTCTTACTGTTATTCGTCCTATCCTGGACATCTCTCTGACTTATGTTGATTTTAGCGGCGTGGTGCGTTTTGATAATCTGCAGCCGGAAATTATAAATGACGACCTGATCTCCGGGAATGCCACCCGCCCCGGCATCTCGCCTCTATGGCTTCCTTACTCCCCACATACCATAGGTCCGGCCGATGCCTTCAGGACAATTTATGTGCGTTCCTGGTTATATAAACAGCTTTTGAAATAAAATAATCCGGTTATAGACAATGCTGAATGTTGAATGCTGAATTGTGGAAGAAGATTTAAAAGATATATACCTTAATTTAGCATTCAAAATTCAAAATTTATTGTGCGTCTTGGGTTTTTTCATCGGAATCAAACTATTGAATTGGGAGCAGACCATGGCTAAAGTGAATCACTCACTTCTCTGTAAAGGATGAATCTCATCATGGATATTGAAATAGAACTTTTGCCCGAATCAGAACGAAAAGATCTCCCCCCTTCTTCTAACCTGAGTTTTGGCAAACACCTTTCAGACCACATGTTTTTAATGGATTATAAAGCAGACACCGGCTGGCACAACACCAGGATAGTGCCCTATGGTAACTTTTCTCTTGATCCTGCCTCAGCATGCCTGCACTATGGTCAGGCCATATTCGAAGGACTCAAGGCCTACCGTGGAAAGGATGATAAAATCAGGTTATTCAGGGCAGGGGAAAATATGGACCGGCTGAATCATTCAGCATGGCGTATGTGTATGCCTCAAGTGGACAAGGATGAGCTCCTTCAAGCCATCAAGACCCTTATTCAGATAGAGAAACGCTGGGTGCCCGAGGCCAATGGTACATCTCTTTATGTGCGGCCGTTCATGATCGCTACTGAGGCCTTTTTGGGAGTGCGTCCTGCCAAAGAATATTTACTATCAGTAATATTGAGCCCGGTGGGGGCCTACTATGCTGTGGGATTTAATCCCGTAAAGATCTTTGTGACAGACAAATACGTGAGGGCAGTCTCAGGGGGCGTGGGAGAGGCCAAGACTGCCGGCAACTATGCTGCAAGCCTCATGGCCTCTGAGAAGGCGAAAGAACTTGGTTTTACCCAGGTGCTGTGGCTTGATGCGGCAGAGCGACGTTATGTAGAAGAAGTCGGGACGATGAACATATTCTTCCTACTGAAAGACGCCCTGATCACACCTGAGCTAAGCGGGAGCATATTACCCGGTATTACCAGGGATTCAGTGTTGCGCCTTGCCAGGGGCTGGGGGCTCAAAGTCGAAGAGCGGCCGATTTCGATTAACGAGGTCCTTGAGAAGGTAAAGAACAAGGCCCTTAAGGAATGCTTTGGAACCGGCACAGCCGCAGTCATTTCGCCTGTAGGGGCCCTATATTATAAAGGTGAAAATTACTCTATTAACGGGGGCAAGACCGGAGATCTGGCCCAGAGGCTCTTTGATGAAATTACGGGTTTGCAGTATGGGGAAAGAGAGGATGCCCACGGCTGGATAGAGGTAATTTAGGCCCTTGCAGCCTTCATGGCTGTCTCTGTATAGCCCTGCACCAGCTCATCCATGAGTTCCCGGACCGAGACTATCTTGTTTACTCGCCACACGTTTGAGCCGCAGAAGACAAAGCCTGAGCTAAAATTTCCTTTTTGGGCGTTTATAAGGGCCATGGCGATGCAATAGGGGGTGTCCGGGTAATTACAGGATTTGAGACACTTGTATACGCATCGACGAGGTCTCTTTTTCCCTGCCTTGGCCTTCTCAACAAATTTACCCTTAAGGGCCCTTCCGGGCATGCCTACCGGGCTGTTGATTATAGAAACATCTTCTTCTTTTGCCCCAATATAGGCATGCTTAAATTTATCAGAGGCATCACATTCATGGGTGGCCACAAAACGCGTTCCCATCTGTACGCCGGCAGCCCCCATCTGGATGAACTTGTAGATGTCCTCGCCCGTATATATCCCGCCGGCTACAATTACGGGTATAGCCTGTCCCCTTCTCTGTTCAAAGGGTTTTACTGCCTCAATAACTTGGGATGCGAGGTTTTCGATATAGTTTTCAGGGGAATCGATATCTTTTGCTTTGAAGCCGAGGTGTCCTCCTGCCTTGGGGCCTTCAACAACAATGGCATCAGGGAGATGGGAGAAATGTAAATCCCATCTGCGACATATGATCCCGGCCGCCCGCCCTGAAGATACAATTGGGACAACCTTTGTGTTACAGCCTTCCGGTATGAGCCCGGGGAGTCCGAGGGGAAGCCCGGCTCCGCTGATGATAAGGTCCGCCCCTGCCTCTGCTGCAATACGGACAGCCTCCTCGTAGTCAGTAAGGGCAACCATGATGTTGACACCAATTATGCCATTGGGGGCCGCTTCCTTGGCTAAGCGGATTTGTTTTTCCAGGGCTCGGTAAGTTGCTCCTTGCGGATCTTTGTAAAAGTCTGTTTCGTTCATACCAATAAGGACCGATGCTATAACGCCTATACCTCCGGCCCTGGCTACAGCAGAGGCCAGCCCTGCCATAGAGATACCAACACCCATGCCTCCCTGAATAATGGGAATGGGTGCGGTTACATCGCCTATAGTCAGTGGAGGGGGAGTATAATTGGCTTTCTCAGTCATGGTTGCCATTTTTAGTCCCCTTGACAAAGGGCGTCAAGTGAAGGAGAGTCTATTTATCAATTTATGTTTTCTTGACAAGGCATAATACGCATGATATCGATATCTCTCGCCTGATTTGATTGGTCAGTTTTCAAAAAGGGCCGTTAACTCAGTTGGCAGAGTATCTGCCTTTTAAGCAGAGAGTCGCTGGTTCGAATCCAGCACGGCCTACCAGAGTCCCCGTCGTCTAGCCAGGTCAAGGACACCGGCCTTTCACGCCGGCAGCACCGGTTCAAATCCGGTCGGGGACGCCATGTAATATAAAGGGATTACAGATTATCAGTAATCCCTTTTTTATTTATAATTTCGATGAAAACATCCCATCTGCGGCTTTGCCTTATTTTCATTGTCGTGGCGACATACTGCTAATTGCGCCTTGTTTCTCAAATTTCTCGTTAACGATTTAAAATAACTAAGGAATCCAGAAGCACTAGTCAGATGAAATTTAACTTTTCCTGCCGATAGGCCGATAGTAGTATTTGATACTGAGTCCACTTGCATAATTAGAAAGTTAATTTAAGGGTAAATTTAGAGGAGGTGGAAAACCGGAGGCACTTTGCCTGCCGGCACTGAACGAATGTATACAGTGATGATTGTAACGGGGATCGAATGCAAAATTCTACCAACATTTTAATTGTTGACGACGAAAAAAGTGTCTGTGAAGTACTGGCCGAAGCCCTGTCGGGAACGGGCTTTAGTACTACCGCCATTTGTTCCCCGGTCGAAGCCCTGGAAATAGCAACTCGGCAATACTATGACCTTGCCCTCCTTGACATTAAAATGCCTCAAATGGATGGGATTACTCTTGCCCGGGAATTGCGTACTATCAGTCCCTCCATGGGTATCATACTCATTACGGGCTATGGCAGTTTTGAAAATGCCATGGAGGCCATCAAGCTCGGTGTCTCAGACTTCATTGAGAAACCTTTCAATATTGGAGAACTGCTGGTCAGCGTCAACCGGTTAGCAGAGCGTCAGCGCCTTGAACGTGAGGTTCGAGAGAAGACCGAACTGTTGAGGCAGTCGGAGGAGCAATACCGGATTCTTGTGGATAATGTCGCAGACGGGGTCGCCCTCTTCTCCGAAGGCAAGATCATTTTCCATAATAAAATCTTCAGCCGCTTGCTCGGTCTTGAATCCATGACGCTCTATCGGCGTGCCATGGTTGACCTGCTCCATCCTGATGATCGAACCAAGGTCATTCAGGATTTCGCAAAACTTATGAAAAATAAGCTGACCGGCCCGGTCAAGTATCGATTCAGGAAAAACGACGGGACATACTGCTGGGTGTCTGTTAATAGCTCAGTGATCAATTACAGAAACAAGCCAAGCGTCATTTCGACCTTTCGTGATATTACCCCGTTCGTCGAGATGGAGATTTCCCGAAAGGACATGGAAAAGATGCTGCGCCACGACATGCATTCCCGCTTGGTGGCAATTGTCGGTCTTGCCAACCGCTTGCTTGACAAAACCGAACTTAGCGAGGGACAACAGAAATGCTGCCGCCATATCCAACAGTGCGGAAAACAACTGGAAAAGATGGTTAAAACCTATCTTAACATTGTGCGCCTGGAACAAGGATCATATAAGCCGCTGCGGGAACGGTTCAACTTCATGGAAATAGTCGCTCAGGTCCGCAGGATCCTTCGAAGTATCGCCGACCAGAAAAACGTTGACATCGTCATTACCTTCAATAAGACACTGTATGCCCTGGAACACAGACTGCCTTTTATCGGAGACAAGATTTATCTTCAAAGCGCACTGGACAACCTGATCAAGAATGCCATTGAGGCCTCACCTGAAAACCGGTCAGTAAAGATCAAAGTCAAACATGATAACAAACGGGTGTGGGTAAGTATGCATAACTGGGGTATTGTTCCTGAACAGATCCGTGCATGTTTTTTTAAAAAGTACGCGACTGCCGGAAAGAAAAAAGGAACAGGCCTTGGGACCTATATGGCCCATCTGGTTGTGACCAGCCACGGAGGCTCAATATCGTTCAAATCATCACAAGATGAGGGTACAACAGTCAAGATAGAGCTGCCTATTCAGTGTCTGAACGAAAAGGCCGTTCAGACACAATTTTGAATTCTAAATTTTGAATTTTGAATTTAAAAAAGGAAGTAACCTTTTACCCCCCAAAAAAATCCAGTCCATAAACTGTATCAATAGTAACTTCTCAATAACTCAGGGTAAGATGTCTGGATTCCGGCGAAAGCCGGAATCCAGTGGATAGTCGTAAAATGTAATCTATTCCAATTTATTGAGAAATTACTGTCAATATTATTATAAAGTAGAAAATATCAAGGTATTCAATATACAGTACTTGAAGATACAGCCATT
>CBETWD010000112.1:0-7677 GCA_965539945.1 uncultured bacterium | reverse complement strand
TTTCAAATTTCACTGCCAAAACACAAGATCAATAAAGTGTAAACTACTTTTGACTTGTCATGAAGGATGCCGAATATCCTATTATCTTTTTCGAAGGATGACTTGTATGGTTGTCCGTGACTAGTTGCTGACCACGAGCCCCTGTCCTGGATAAATCCTGGAATTAATACTCAGATTATTGATGCGGAGTAATCGGGACAGAGACATATTGTGCTTCCTGGCAATTTGTGAGGGGTTATCTCCACGTTTGACGCGATACATTTCTTTTTTCTCAGAATCAGTTTGGGATTTTTCTATTGTAATTTTTACCTGTTGACCTACATGAAGACGAGTTGACGACAAATTGTTGAGTCTGCAAAGTTCCTTTGTTGTTGTGTTGAAATTTCTGGCGATAAGCCACAGTGAGTCCCCCTTTCTCACTTTATATTTTCCATTATGAAGAGTCGCAGCACCTTTGGCTAATAATTTTGGAGTTCTTCTGCCGGTAACAGGTATCTTTAGTTTTTGTCCGGATTGTATAAAATGTTTTCTGCGAATATTATTCGCCTGGATAATATTCCGAACACTCGTATGATACTTAAGGGCTATAATTGAGAGTGTCTCTCCTTTTCGAACCTTGTGATACACATAAGCCCTTTTTGGTGGGGACCACTCCGGAATATCTGCGATTTTGGCAAGAAGGATTTCGCCTTTTCCCAGAGGAACCTTGATGGCATAGGGGACACCTGGAGTGACATTATAGCGAAGTTCCGGGTTTAGCGCGGCGAGGTCTTTGGCAGGTATGTCCAGGTTGTCGGCAACTGTCTTTAAATTGACTTGTTTGTCAATGGTTACTACTTCACATGGTATCGGTTTGTACGGTTCCTCCAAAGTTATCCCGTACTTTTCCGGATATTTTATTATATAAAGCGTAGCCAAGAATCTGGGAACATAGCGAGCAGTTTCCCTTGGAAGTTTCTCGTATAGATCCCAGAAGTTATCAAGATAATTGATTTTCTGCCTACGAATTTTCCTGAGGACCCTCCCTTCACCGCAGTTATATGCTGCGAGAACAGTAGTCCAGTCCCCAAATATCTGATGCAATTCCTCTAAATATGAAATGGCTGCAGCAGTGGACTTGGCAGGGTCCAATCTTTCGTCAATCCAGTTATCCCTGTTCAGGCCGAATTTGTAGCCCGTGGAGGGAATGAATTGCCACAGTCCAAGGGCGCGGGCGCGGGATAATGCCTTTACTTTGAACCCACTTTCAATAAGGGGCAACCATGAGAGATCTTCCGGCAGTCCAGCTTCTTTCAAGGCATTAACGATTTCGTCCCGGTATTTCCCTGAACGTTTGTAAGACTCTATAAAGAATTTCCTTTCGCGTCCCTGGAAGCTCTGGATCTCCTGTTTTACATGGCTGTTCATGATCAAAGGAATGGCATTGTGATTCCCGTTTACTGCGGTATATCGCGATGCGTGGATTTCCAAAATTCGCCTGGAAATCATAAATCTCAGGTCTTCCTTTTGCTGGATAAATTCGGGATCACTTTCCGGATCTATCTTTAGGATAAGCCCATATGCCTGATCCAGGGCATCGATGGCTTTATTCAGGTAACCTTCAGCCCAAAATTCCTGGGATGCCTTGCAATAGTCCAGAGCGGCATCTAAAAAATATTGTTCTCCGTTCTGTTCTTTTCCTTTAGCTTTACTGTAGCACTTGGAATTCTCTGAAAATCCGGCTGTATGTCCTTCTGCATTTTCAGCGTCTTTCTGTGTTGATGGAGAAATGCCGGTCAAGAGTTCTTTGCTATCCTGAATACGAGTTTCTTTTTCGGAAGTACAATTGGCAGACAATTCATTATGGTTCACGTTTGTGACCTTGGCTGCGGAGCAACCAAAGATAAGACACAGCAAAAAAAGAAGGGGTGCCTTTTTAATATAAGGGAAATTCATTGGTTTTATTTTAAAGATGTGCTGATTATGACCTGATTTGATACTGCTGTCCTTTAGGAATTTCTAAATCAATACTAGTCAGAATTTCTTTCTTTGCCAAGGGCGAATTTACTAAAAAGTACCAAACAGTATTCCAACATTCCAATTGGGGCGAAGCCCCTAAGTTCTGCCATTTTATAGCTATTCAAAGCCACTTGTCATGAGTATTTACGCTCTTATGCCTATGGATGAATTTCCAGACTCTTATCTTTATCGATTTTTCCAGGCATTTTGTTTAATATTTTGAAACTCTTTTTTTAAATTTTATTCTAATTGCAACATTAAACAGTTCAGAACAATGCCATATCGATAAACAGCGGACATCGAACGTGTGCAGATCTGGAAAATATATGGTAATATAATAAAAAATCAGTGGTGGGCGTAGCTCAACGGTTAGAGCGTCGGGTTGTGGCCCCGAAGGCTGTGGGTTCGATTCCCATCGCTCACCCCAATAAACGAAAAAGTTGAGATAAAAAGGTGCCAGGGAATGCCTTCGGACAGTACTTCCGCATAACCACTTGGGGCGAGTCACATGGTCCTGCCTTGGGTGCGGTTATAGATGGGTGCCCACCAGGTCTTGTCCTGGATGAGGCAGTCATTCAAAAGACCCTGGACAAAAGGCGTCCGGGGAAGGGAGGGGCTGCGGAAAGCCCGCGAAAAGAACCTGATCTGGTAAAAATCCTTTCAGGGGTCTTTGAAGGGCAGACCACAGGTACACCCATATTACTGATCATCAAAAACCAGGACGCCAGGAGCCAGGCATATGACCAGCTTAGGGACATATTCAGACCTGGCCATGGCGACTACACCTACTGGAAAAAGTACGGAATTCGTGACCACAGGGGCGGAGGCAGGGCCTCGGGAAGAGAAACCGCGGCAAGAGTGGCTGCAGCCGCAGTAGCCCAGGTATTCTTAGACACAGTAGGTATTTCGGTTATTGCTTATACAGTTGCTCTGGGCAAAGTGAAGGCACAAAAACGTGATCTTGATGCAGTCAAACAAAACAGGCTCTTTTGTCCTGACCTTGATGCAGCAGAAAAAATGGAAGAACGAATAGCCGATGTGAGATCCAAAGGTGACTCGGTTGGAGGAATTGTAGAAGTATTAGCAACAGGAGTGCCTCCCGGCCTTGGAGAACCGGTCTTTGACAAGCTTGATGCCGAGCTGGCCAAGGGACTTATGTCCATCGGTGCGGTAAAGGGCGTAGAGATTGGGGCCGGCTTCCGGGCTGCGGAGCTATTGGGATCGGAAAACAACGACCCCATAGTCCCAGGGGGTTTTTTGAGTAACAACTCCGGTGGCATACTGGCTGGTATCTCAAATGGTGATGACCTTGTTGTAAGGGCTGCGGTAAAGCCGATTCCGTCTATATCTAAAGAACAAGATACCATAACAGTGTCTGAGAAACCCGCTAAGCTCAAAGTGGGAGGGCGACATGATGCCTCAGCCATTCCCCGGATAGTACCTGTGTGCGAGGCCATGGTACGTCTGGTGCTCACAGACCACATACTCAGAGCAAGGGCACTTACACCTGATTTTTTGTCCTAAGTTTTTCTAATAAACTGTGAAACCGCAGGTACACGCAGATATCGACCCTGACGCAGCCCCTCTAACAATTGGTATTGTAGGCGGGCTGGGACGCATGGGGGGATGGTTTGCCAAATTCCTAAAAGGCGCTGGATTTCCAGTACTCATCTCTGATTTACACACAGAACTCTCGTCTGAAGATCTGGCCCGGAAGTGCCAAGTCCTCATACTCTCCCTCCCCATGGAAGTGTTCCCGAAAGAAGTGGCCAAACTAGGTCCCCTGGTTCCGGAAAGCTCCTTTATGACAGACCTCTGTTCACTTAAGCAGTCGCAGGTGGCGTGCATGTTGGAACACGCACGCTGTGAGGTGGTGGGGACCCATCCGCTTTTTGGGCCGGCAGAGAATTCCATTAAGGGCAAGAGAGTGGCACTATGTCCGGGGCGCGGCAAAAGGTGGTTTAGCTGGTGGGAAGAACTTCTCCGGCAACATGGGGCCGTGACATATGTCGTTTCATCTGAAGAACACGACCGCACCATGGCCTGTGCTCAGGCACTAAATCATTTCATACTTCTTTGTTTGGGAAAGGCTCTGGATGAGCATGGAATGGACCTCCAGCAAATACTGGCGCTTGCACCCCCAAGTTTTGAACAACAGATGAACATAGTGGCCAGACTCTATCATCAGGACCCTGAGCTCTATGCAACCATTCAGATGTCCAATCCATATACGAACAGTATCCTTGAGACATTCAGCCAATATGGAGAAGATCTGAGAAAGATAATCAAAGAACGTGACCGTTCAGCATTTATAGAACTCTTTGAGGAGGTCCAGGATCTGGGACGTACAATCCTTTTATTAAAAAAAGATAAGTAGACAGCTAGTATCTCCCAGGCTGAAATCCCATGAAAATTCCCCCGTATCTGAAGGTGATGCCCAAAGGCGTTGTTCTGAATCTCCATGTACAACCCAAATCCTCCCGCACGGCTTTTG
Organism: uncultured bacterium; assembly: GCA_965539945.1. GTDB lineage: Bacteria > Desulfobacterota > Dissulfuribacteria > Dissulfuribacterales > UBA3076 > UBA3076. Next base: position 3,185 of record CBETWD010000112.1, on the reverse strand, counting down.
CCGGCCTTCACGGTTCATCACTTAAGCTAAAGGTCCAGCCTCCTCCTGTAGATGGTGCGGCCAACAAGGCCTGCCGGCAGTTTCTGGCAAAACTATTTAAGGTCTCCAAATCCTCGGTTGTGCTGAAATCAGGTACTAATTCCAGGGAAAAGGCCTTTTTGATTGCAGGCATATCTTTAGATTACGCCTTAGCCCGACTGCCCAAGTAAGGGCCTCGTACAATAAAATACTTTAACAACTCCGCAATAAATCAAGTTTATCCGAAACATATCCGATAAAATTTAAAAGACTATTTGTATTTTTGTAGCTAAGTCCTATGCGTGTTCGTATTTCGGACACCTACTAATTTCTTGGGGGAGTCTTTATGCCAGTCTTTGTATGGAAAGGCACCGCGAGCAATGGCGAAATACAAAAGGGCGAGATCGAGGCCCAGGACGAGCAGGCGGTACGCCGTTTACTTCGACAACAACGAATATCTCCTTCTAAGATCAAGGCCAAGCCCAAGGACCTGCTGGAGAATATAGCACTTTTTCAACAAAAGGTAACACCGAAGGATATTGTTATCTTCACCAGGCAGCTATCCACAATGATAGATGCCGGCCTTCCCCTTATTCAAGGGTTGGAAATCCTTGCCAGCCAGCAAGAAAACAAGACCTTTAAAAAAATACTCATGGATACCAAGTCTGATGTTGAAGGTGGCTCCACTTTTGCTGATGCCCTGAAGAAACACCCGAAGCAGTTTGATCGGCTCTTCTGCAATATGGTTGCAGCAGGAGAGATGGGGGGGATATTGGATGATGTCTTAAAGCGGCTTGCCGACTATATGGAAAAGGCGCAGCGCCTTAAAAGAAAGGTTAAAGGGGCACTAACTTATCCTATCATAGTACTTGCCATATCCGCCCTGGTAATTGGAGTAATCCTTATCTTCGTAATACCTGTATTTGAGCAGATGTTTGCTGACTTCGGCGGTAGCCTGCCGCTTCCCACTCAGATGGTGGTCAACCTGAGTAATTTTGTAAAATCCTATATCCTGCTCATAATCGGCGTCCTGGTAGTTACGGTATTTCTATTCAAAAAATACTACAAAACAGAAAATGGAAAGCGTGTTGTTGACAGGCTGATACTCAAATCCCCTGTATTCGGGCCGCTATTGAGAAAAGTGGCAGTGGCAAAACTTACCAGAACATTAGGTACCTTGATAGACAGCGGTGTGCCCATACTTGAAACATTGAATGTCGCTGCCGGAACTGCTGGCAATAAGGTAGTTGAAGAAGCCATATACAATGTGCGCTCCAGCATCAGTGAGGGGCGGACAATAGCGCAGCCGCTTGGTGAAAGCGGGATCTTCCCCGCCATGGTAGTGCAGATGGTGTCGGTGGGTGAAACTACAGGCGCGCTGGACCAGATGCTGAACAAGATAGCGGATTTCTATGACGAGGAAGTGGAAACAGCAGTCGATGCCTTGACCAGCATGATCGAGCCCTTCATGATAGTATTTCTCGGTGGTACCGTAGGTTCCATAATCATTGCCATGTATCTCCCCATCTTCGCGATGGCTGGGGCGGTATCAGGAAGCTAGAGGTTTGTCCGCAACGATATCATAGCGCTTCAGGTTGGTCCCCATGGCGCGGTAGAGATTTGCCAAGCCCTGGTTAAAATCCACAATAGCACTGGTCTTTCGAATTCGTGCTTGAATAACGTTGTTTTGAAAAATCAGGACACGAAAGGTATCGGAAAGCCCTTCTTTAAGACGCTCCATCTCCTGTGCCAAAGTAATTTCGGCCAGTTCCTCCGTACGCTCTGCAACACAGATCCGCTCAAGGCTTCGATTAACAGTCACAAAAGAGTTCTTAATCTCTTTCTCCGCAGTTCCTTCCAGGCGTTTAAGCCTATATACCGCCTGGCGTTTTTCCATACCGGCACGTCGATAGCTGGCCTGTGAAGCGCGATTGCCCAATGGATAGGAAAAGCGAAGCCCTGCATACCACTCATGTCCGTCCGCCTCAGACATTCGTGAAAGGGAATCCATGTAATCCCCTTCATGGGAACTTGATGCTGTATCACCAGCAAAGGATACGGTTCGCTCTCCACCAGACAGGCCGTTGGCCCCTAATGTTGCCTCAAGGTCCAGACGGGGGAGCTTCTGGTTGGCGTAGTATTCCAGCTTTATGTCCTGATTGGCAATTACCCTGCGCTGTTTCTGGATATCAGGACGCTTTTCCAGAGCAATAGCCAGCGTCTGTTCCAAATCGGGAAAGATCTGCTTTTTCCCCGGGATCTCTTCTGTTACGAAAGGTTCCTTATAGAGTGTATCCTCTGGACGTATTCCCAGGAGGTCTCTTAATTGGTTAGCAAGAGTTTCTACCTGTTGTCTGGCAAAAATCACTTGCTCGTCCCGGGACACCATAGCGGTCTCTGCCTCCTGTACTTCAGTGACAGGAACAACGCCTGCTGCAAATTTTTCCCTGTTTCCTTCGAGAAGATTCCGTGCCAATTCCCGGGATTCGATGTGATAGCGGAAAATCTCCTGGGCCTCCGCAAGATCGTAATAGATGAGTTCAATCTCCTCACCGATCCGCTGGGCCCGATCCATATATCCTTCAGCGGTTTGACTTGCCAGATTCTGATTCATCCGAAGCTTCGCTGTGTTGACATCAGTTCCAAAATCCCGAAGGAGCGGTTGGGTGAAATTTAAAAGCAGGATATTTCGATATTGTGGACGCAATGCGTCTACAGAAGAGTTGTTCATAGAACGGTTGGTTTTCAAGGATAGCCTTGACTCAAGGCCAAAGCGGAACTTCTTACGGATGCCGATATCACCACCGGTCTCCCGGTACTTATCGAAGTCGTCGTCGGAAAAGGCTATACCTGTGGGAGTTTTTTCTTCAAGAGACGATATCCCCATTTCAATCACCGGATCGAACTCCGCCTTTTCGACAATCACGTTTTCCTGGCTGATGGGGATATTGAGTTCTTCTACCTGCAGATCCAGATTGTATTGGATGCCTCTTGCAACGGCACTCTGTAATGTCAGGACCTTTGCCCCTGCCGGGATATCCTCATTGTTCTCTTGAGCTGAGGCAGGGTTGCTCAAGAAAAAAATTACCAGAAAACTTGTAACACTCACCAGCAATATGCGTTGCAACATCATGAAACCTCCTTCACTATGGACATCAGCACTTTTG
>CBETWD010000111.1:0-7822 GCA_965539945.1 uncultured bacterium | reverse complement strand
ATTCGATGTTGGACGTTCGATGTTCGACGTTCATCTTTTTCTTGAGCCTTGCCCCTTGACCCTCTGAACCTTTGAACTCTGAACGGTTACTTTCTTCTTAGACATACTGCTCTATCATGCTAAAAAGCTCCTGGACCTTGATCGGTTTTGTAGTATAGGCATCCATCCCTATCTCAAGGCACTCTTTCCTGTCTTCTTCAAAGGCATGGGCAGTAAGGGCAATAATAGGGATGTGTCTTTTTGTCTGTTTTTCCTGTTCCCTTATGCGTTTCGTCGCCTCCAGACCGTCCATCTCCGGCATCTGAACATCCATAAGCACCAGGTCAAACCCATCTTTTCCCACCAATGCAGCGGCTTCGACACCATTATTAACCACGGTTACCTGCCAGCCCTGTTTTTCCAAAAGTTTCTTTGCCAGTTTCTGATTGATTAAGTTGTCTTCAGCTAAAAGGATCTTTAAGGCTTTTCCCTTCAGGCGTGATTCTATCTTTGATCTTTCAGGCGTCTCATCCTTGCTTCTTTGACTCATCAATACCTTTATAAAACTATCATAGAGTTTGGAGCGTTTAATGGGTTTTAGCAATACACTCGAAATCCCGAGTTCTTTCGCCCTCTTTCTGTCACCTTTCTCTTCGCTTGAACTCAAAAGGATAACAGGTAGATGGGAATATTCCTTTGTCTGCCGTATCTTTTCCGTTACTTCAAACCCATCCAGATCAGGCATTATTTTATCCAGTAGAATCAACTGATATGGACTACCTTTTTCCTCTGCCTTTTCCAGTTCCTTTAGAGCAGAGGAGCCGTCTGCCGCCTCTGACGGTAAAAGCCCCCATGCAGACACTATTTCCCGCAGAATCTGACGATTTGTAAGGTTATCATCTACGATTAATACCCTGAGATGCCTGATTTCCCGTGGGACAGTCTCTTGTTTTATTTCCGGTTTTTCCACTACATGGGAGCGGATGGTAAAATGGAAAGTGCTGCCCTTTCCTGCTTCACTTTCCACCCGGATCTTACCGCCCATCTTTTCCACCAGTTGCTTTGAAATGCTGAGTCCAAGCCCTGTTCCTCCATATTTTCGGGTAGTAGAACTATCTGCCTGCGAAAAAACCTCGAATATTTTCTCCTGCTTTTCTTTTGCGATACCGATCCCTGTATCAGATACACCAAAGTGTAAAATCACATCATTATCTTTTCTTTCAGCTACTTCAACATTGATGACAATCTCGCCCTGTTCTGTAAATTTTACGGCATTGCCGACAAGATTGATCAGGACCTGGCGCAGTCTTACAGGGTCACCCACGATATATGCCGGCACATCAGATTTCAGGTGGCAAAGTAGTTCAATGCCTTTTTTGTGCACCCTTGTTGCCAGGGAAAGGCCTGTTGTTTCCACAAGCTCTCTCAAGTCAAATTCTTTATCTTCAAGCTCAAGGTGCCCTGCCTCAATCTTAGAGATATCTAAGATATTATTTATTATCCCCAGCAGATTATCAGTTGAAATCTTTATTATTTCCACATAGTCTTTTTGTTCATCATCAAGTTCTGTGTCAGCCAAAAGCTCGCCCAAACCCACAATGGCATTCATCGGTGTCCTGATCTCATGACTCATGCCGGCCAGAAACTCGCTCTTTGCCTGGCTGGCAACATCGGCCCTGAATGCCATCTGGTTGGCGTATTCAATGGCCTGCTTTAACTCCTGATTGATTTTCGCCAATTTTTTCCTGGCATGCTTGTGCTCCAGGACCTCCTGCTCAAGCTCATCGCCTGCCTCTCTGAGCTTTTTGGTGCGTGCCTTAACCGCCTCTTCAAGGTGTTCTGCAGCGTTAAATATTTCCTCTCCCATGTGATTGAACGTCCTGGCCAGATCGCCAAGCTCGTCATGGCTGCTTATATCTACTCTATGGCTATACTTTCCTTCACCAAACTCGGTCGAGGCAAAGGCAAGTTTCTTTACAGGACGTATGATTTGATGGCGCGTAAAAAAATAAAATAGTCCCAATCCTGCCAGATAAACGCCTATTTCCCATAAAAAAATACTTGAGACAATATCATATATGGTGTCCTTAACTGTTTTGTCACTTATTCCAAGCCTTATAACTCCCAGTTTTTTTCCCTTGGAGAAAATAGGTGATGTGATCTCAAAAATACCTTGTCTGTGCGGACATTTTCTTACTTCGGTCCTGTTCAGGGCCAGTGCCTCAATATCGAATTTCGTGGTATTACTAAACCCTTTCACAGTACCGGCCAGACATTTTCCTGCCCTATCGACTATGGTTATATAGGCTATGTTTTTATCAGCCTTTTTATCCTCCATAACAATTGAATTCAGTTCCTGCATCTGGAAGCTGATTATACACAGCTTACTCCTATGGTTTAATTTTTCTGCAGTAACTTGTGCCCTTTTGATAAGTAAATCCATCAGACAGCGGTAATCTATTCTCATGACAGCGAAAGTAAATATTGTAACGCTTATGAAAAATACCACTGAAAAAATAGCTATGATCTTATGGCCAAGCTTCATATTTAAAGGCACTTAGGATTTGCCGCGTAGTATGACTGTTTACTTTAAATAATCCACCACCTTTTTCATGGACTCAAAGTCCTTGTCGTCCGCCTTTTCAAATGCCCCTGACTCGATTCCTGCCAGGATTTCCTTGTCCTGGAAATTAATAAGGACATCAGTCACCTTTTTTGCAAGTGCAGGGCTGACATTCTTGCAGACCATAAACGGCGGGTAGGCCACATACTCGGTTTTACCGATAATCTTGTACATCTTGCCCCCGCACTCCACTTCTGTGGCGTTTTCGTCTATCCACTCATGGATACATATCGCACCGGCATCCGTCCTTTCCAGGTCAATACACATGGCAATGTTTTCACATTCACCATCAAAGAAGTAACGGTCCAGGTCCTTATCTATGTCAATGCCGGATTTTTTAAGCAGGGCCATGGCTGCCATGCCCTTGGAAGCGGCAAAACTTGGACCAAAGAGGAATGTCTTTCCCTTAAGGTCGTCCAGGCTGTCTATCTTGCTGTCTTTCCTGACGATGATCGCTGCCTGGTGAGTGCGATGCATATCAGGAGTCAGGGATATAAGCAGATAATCCTTGTTAATATATTCCTCAATTGACAGATAGACAGGTGCATCTGCATAGATAAAATCAACCTGTCCCTTCTTTACCAAATCCATCAAGACATCAGGATCTTCAGGCACAACCACCTTCAGTTCAATGCCGGCCTTCTGTTCTATCTCATTTATCAGGGGAACAAAGGCGCTGTAAGTGGTAACACAGGCCATGTGGCCCGGCATAATGGCCATGGTATAGGTCCCGGCCGCATTAGCACCACATAAAGCCCATAGACTCATCAATAAGCAGACCAGCACGCCAACAAAGCATTTTTTTAATTTTTTCACGACTTTCTCCTTGAAAAGATATTTTGGATACTGATAATTGAGGAATTGTGAATCCCTCAATCCCCTTATCTAAAAAAGGTATCGGCACCTGGAAACAAAAGGATTAATAAGAGAAAGTCCTGCGGCTGGGATATGGGGAATAGCGGTTCTTTGTTTAAGACGAGGAATCAGCGGCTGATTCCGCCATTTCCCCCATGGGATATGAGCCCAACCATTCCAGAAAGGTGCAGCCTTTTCTAATTGCCTTGATTCCTTCCTGTACGGTCGGGTCTTCTATGTGGCCTGCAATATCTACATAGAACAGGTATCTCCAGGGCTCGTTTTTTACCGGCCTGGACTGTATTTTGGTAAGATTTATTCCGAGCTTTGCCAGGGGCTCAAGTAACTTGAACAGTGAACCCGGGCGGTCCTCAAGACTTAATAGCAGGGAGGTCTTGTCTTTCCCGCTTGGCTTGGGACACTCATTGCCAAGAACCAGGAACCGGGTGGTGTTTCCTGCAAAGTCCTCGATGTGTTTGGCAACTGTCTGAAGGTTGTAGGTGCGGGCTGCCAAGGGACTTGCAATGGCCGCCACGGAAGAATCAACCGCTGCCCACCGGGCTGCCTGGGCGGTGCTGACCACCTCTTCTGTCGGGACTGCCCGCATGTTACGTTGCAGCCATCCTCTGCACTGGGCCAGGGCATGGGGATGAGAAAGTACGCGGCGGATCTTGTCTATCCTGCCGCTCTGACTGATGAGGTCATGAGAGATGGGCAAATAAACCTCGCCGCATACCTTGACCTTAAAATCGCAAAGCCCGTCCAGGGCCAGGGCTACAGTCCCCTCAACCGAATTTTCTACCGGCACCACCCCATAGTCTGTACGTCTACGTTCTACTTCTTCAAATACCTCGGTAATGTTCCCCATGGGAACAAACTCAGGGGCATGGCCGAAGAACCGGGCTGCTGCCATGTGGGTAAAGGTTGTCTCAGGGCCTAGATATCCCAGCCTTGCCGGACGCTGGGCGTTCCTGCAGGCGGATATGATCTCCCCGAAGATGATCCTTAGGCCTTCAGGGGGAAATTTTTTGGCATTTTGCTTCAGGATGTGCTGAATGACTTCCCGTTCGCGGGAAAGATCAAGGGGCTGCTGGGAGGATTCCGCCTTAGTCCGGCCGATTTCCTCTGCCACCTCCAGGCGTTCCTGGAGCAGGCGTACAAGCTCAACGTCTATTTTATCAATTCGCTGTCTGAAGCGTTTAAGTTCTTTATACTGGCTGTCATCCATGTAATTTGCTTAATCATGTAGGTTGATTTTCTTTGCGCCTTTGCGCCTTTGCGCGAGATTCCTTTAAAAAGTATAAACCACGAAATGAGAAATACTGAATAATTTCTCCATTATTTACACGGTCCGATCATCTCTCTGATGGTAATTAGTTCATGCCGGATTTCCTTGAGCAACTTATTGGTCCTGTCTCCGGCATCCTTCATCTTTTGTTCTTCCGCGATCCGCCTCCTGGCACCGGCTATGGTAAATCCTTCATCGTAAAGGAGAGTTTTTATACGCCTTATAAAATCTATATCTTCAATTCTGTAAAGACGTTGTTTTGCAACCCTGTGGGTACGGATTTGCCGAAATTCGCCTTCCCAGTAGCGAAGCACATGAGGTTCAACCCCGATCAGCTCACTTACCTCACCTATCCGATAGTATTTCTTCCCCTGTCCTGGCATTTACGATCCTCTTAAGTAACCGGCTGGGGCGGAAAGCCACTGTACGCTGGGCGGGAATAATAATCGGCTCCCCATTAACAGGGCTGGTCCCTCTGCGTGCTGACTTTTGCACGCTGCGCAGAGTACCAAACCTTACAATCTTCACTTGATCGCCATTGATCAGTGATGCCTTGATCTGGCTGAAGATATCATTGACCAGTTGCAGGCTGACACGCATGGAATAGCCAAGTTCATTGCTTACTGTCTCCGCGATTTCCCGCTTGGTCAAGGCCCCCATCAGTCCCTCAGCTTTGCCTTATAGGATTGAAGAACAGCGCGGACCAGTGGATCATGGACTTCTGAGACCTCTTGGTCTGAGAGTGTATGATCCAAAGCCCTGTATGTAAAGCGCATGCCTATGCTCTTTGAGCCTTCTGGAACAGGTTTTCCCCTATAAATATCAAAGATCCGCACTTCTTCAAGAAAATCCGGGGCCTGTCCGGAAATATATTCCAGGAGATCTTGAGCAGAAAGCCTATCCGGGACAATTACTGCAATATCCCTCTCCACAGCAGGATACCTGGCAAGAGGAGTGAATTTAAGCTGCCGGGACGCGGCTGTTTCTAAAGCATTAAAAGAGAGTTCAAACACAAATACCGGCCCGTTTATATCCCAAAATTCCAAAACATCCGGATCGATTTGCCCAAAGCTCCCTAGGACGGAATTTCCCCCCCATACTATACCGGCTGAAGTGCCTGGCAGGTAAAAAGGATCCGGTGTCTCAAGCACGGTTTTCCATTCGGAGATCCCAAGGGCCTGGAGCAACCCTTGCAGCACTCCTTTTAAATCAAAAAGATCTACCTGCTCCTTCGGCAATGACCATGATTCAGGGTAACGCGCCCCTGTGCACAGGGCAACTATTCTCTGTTCTTCAAGGGGAAGTTCACCGGTTCCCCTTGCATAAAATACAGTGCCGATCTCAAAAAATCCGAGGTCCATGTTCCGCCTCGCCTGGTTTCTGGCTACTGTCCCCATCAGCGAGGGGATGATACTGGTCCTCATTACTGACTGATCGTCGCTCAAGGGATTCTGCACACTTACCATCTGCATCCTTGGATCATTTTTGCCCAGACCCAATGCCTCTATTTCCTCCGGTGACATAAAACTATATGAGATCACCTCGGTCATGCCCTGAGATGAAAGGATGGTTCTTATCCTGTCAACAAGTCCTTGAGACGGTTCAGGGGCCCTGGTAACAATCCCGGCCCTGGGTACCTGAGTCGGTATATTGGGAAAACCGTGGAGTCTGGCTATCTCTTCTACCAGATCTACCTCTTCTTTCAGATCAAGACGGTATGTAGGCACCGTTCCTCTGATCTTTTCATCGTCAACATGGTCAAGCTCAATACCGATCCTTTCCAGGAATTGGGCTATCTGTCCGGGCTCAAGCCCTGTGCCGAGTAGTTTGTTGGCCCTCTCAGGACGAAGAGACAGATATCCGGGTTTGTAGGGTCTTGGATAAATATCCTTAATCTCTCCGACCAGACAGCCGCCGGTTACCTGACCAATAAGTTCCACTGTCCTGTAAAGTGCACTTATTACCCCTTCCGGATCAACACCCCGCTCAAACCGGTATGAGGACTCTGTAATCGTTTTAAGGGCCTTGGATGTCCTTCTTACCTGCGTTGGAGCAAACCAAGCGCTTTCAAGGAGTATGCGCTTTGTGTCATCATTGACCTCGGTTTCAGCCCCGCCCATGACACCGGCCACTGCCACCGGCCTCTCAGCATCTGCAATGACCAGCATATCCGGCAGGAGCTCTTTGTCCTTTCCGTCAATGGTCTTTATCTTTTCTCCAGGCCTTGCCGGCCTGACTTCAATAGCCGGTCCTGTGAGCATATCCAGATCAAAGGCATGGAGCGGTTGTCCGAGTTCAATCAGTACGTAGTTTGTCACATCCACTACATTGTTTATCGGCCTGATTCCACTGGCCTGCAATCTCATAGCCATCCAGTGAGGGGAAGGACCGATCATGATCCCTTCCATTACTGCAGCGGTATATCTACCGCATAGGTCAGGGGCTTCTATGGAAATGGGAATGGGGTGATTTGGTGATTTGGTGATTTGGTGATTTGGTGATTGAGGTATTGTCAGGGGGATGCCGTATATGGCGGATACTTCCCTGGCGACTCCCTGGACGCTGAGACAGTCAGGACGGTTTGGCGTAACGGCAATATCCAGGACCCAGTCTTTCAGGCCCAGAACATCCACCAGAGACTTCCCCGGCTCGCATCCGGGGGCAGGTTCCAGTATGAGGATTCCTGTTGCATTATCACCGATACCAAGTTCAGCCTCTGAACACAGCATTCCATCAGAGTGTATTCCATAGATGTCAGAAGATTTCACGGTTGTACCGTTGGACAACACGGTTCCGGGCCTTGCCAGAGCTGCCATTTGCCTCTTCTCTACATTAGGGGCCCCACAGACCACGTCAAACCTCTGTTCGCCTGCGATTACCGTGCAGACCTGCAAATGCGACGCATGAGAGTGGGGGACGATCTCCTCAACCGAGCATACTACGACCGGGGCAAGACCTTTGTAGGCAGGTTCTATCTCCTCTACTTCAAGACCGGCCATGGTGAGATCTTCTGCCAGGGTCTCTACAGGCACTGTAAAATGTACAAACTCTTTGAGCCAGGAAGTCAGGATTCTCAT
>CBETWD010000110.1:0-7873 GCA_965539945.1 uncultured bacterium | reverse complement strand
CAAGCAAGGACTTTATCTATGTCGGCCTTGAAATTTATCTTCCAAGGCCGGACGCTGGAACTCTTGAAGATTGGCAGTTTGCCGCAGAGATTGTGGAGTGTATTCTAAGATGCGACGAGTCTCTGAGAAGCAACCCGCCTGACTGAACAGGCCGCTAAGCATCTTTGGTCAACCAGACGTTTTCTAATTGAATAATCTATTTTCTGGCCTCTGCCAGGGCCTCATCCCATAATTCGGAAAAACGCTTTTTTCTGTCTTCCAGGCTCTCTCCTACTGCCATTTTGGCCCTATAGACGGTCTTTACAGTGCTCTTAAATGCCTGGTCCAGAATATTTTCTCCGTCTTCTTCAGCCCCGGACTTCTTGCCAAGCCGGTAGGCAAGGTAACCTGCTCCCGCAACGACCAGAAGACCTATCGGACCAGTCGATCCTACGTAATATGCTGGATGTGCCATGTATATAGCTCCTTATGCTTTTGCCGCTTTTTCTGCTACGGATTTACTTTCCTCTGCTTCCTGCTTTCCTGATTTTTTGCCGGACTTGTATAAAAAATAGCCGACAGTACCAAGGACCAATAAGCCAATGGGATTTGATAACAAAGGCAAACAATGCATGGTTTTCCCCTCTTTTATCATTAGAATTACAGTAAGGTAGAGCTTAAAATTGGGAATGTCAACCGGACGTTTGCCGGTGATCCAGTGTCAGATGGTAGGAAGGGAAGCGCTGAACTATTTCAAAGGATTATCAAAATAACTTGACAGACCCAGGAAAACAGTTTATAGGCTTTGTTACTGCAACTGATTAACAATTAATGATGCACTATTTTGGACGGCCAGGTTGACTGAGCTTGCGGTCGGCATCAAAAAAAACACATCAGCGGCAGGAGTCCCTGCGAAATTTCTCACCTCAAATCGGGCTAACTGTCCGCCCCCGCTCGCGGACGGCTAGCCTTTTTCTATCAATCGAAAAATTATCAATAAAAATTGGCCGCTGCCCTATTCCACGTTCCATGACATGGTGCAAAACAACAGGCGCATCCAATCGGGCTTGTCTCACCATGCCGGTATAAATGTTTCAATTTGTATAAATCGGCAACTCATTCAACAACGATTTTTCTCCAGACTGAAAAGGATTCACTACCACAACTCCTTCAATATCCTGGCCGGAATTCAGATCTTCTGAATAGAGAATTCGACACATGGAACCCTTGGCAGCAGAAACAATCAGGGAGTCCCAATAGGACAGAAGATATTTTTTCTGCAAAGAGATAGCTGACAATACAAGTTGATAATCAATTTCTTTAATGTCCAGGGAATCATATAACTCAATCGCGCGCATGGCGGAATCAAAAGGCAACGGATCAGGTATCTTTCTAGTGACAGTTACCCAGAATTCACTTAGCACCTGAGCTGAAATAACACCGCTCTCATTCTTGATAGCATCGAAAATCAGACGACGACTAACGGACTGTTTTTCCCTATCCTGTCCGTCATGGGCATAGACAAAAATATTTGTGTCCAGAAAAAATCTATCTTTCATGCAACTCATCCCTAGTCCACGTCACAGGCCCAATCCTTCTTTCAGTCGCACGATACAAAACATCCAGTTCCCTGATAATCCAATCTTTTTTTTGATCTTCCCGCGCTACAAGTTTTCTAAGATAGCTTCTCACCATGGCTGTCATAGTAGTATTTTTTTCCACGGCAATCTTGCGCGCTTTTCGTATAAGATCTTCGTCCATAGACATGGTAATATTCGGCATATAATCCTCCTATGCTAGTGAAAAAGCTTTAACCACACATATTATGTGTAGCACATATTACGTGAAGAGGCAATCGAGAAAATAATTTGCCTGTCCCTTTTATATTTCGTCTATAAGAGGGTGTAAAATTTTCATCCTTGACATGATATTTAGATCAATCAGTTCAGGAATGAAGAACTGACCCCCATGCTTCTTTAATAGGCCATGGCATGCAGGGCCATGACCCGGATCAAGGGTTTATCTGTGGTTTTCTCAACCTGGTGGTGTGATTGGAAGGCGTCTTCAATATCAATGGACATAGCTGTTTTTCATAGTTCCCTTTCATCGATTCCGGCCATTTTTAAAAAATGCCGCAACAAACCAACTTTAAGAGGGGAATTGCCATGAATCGGAACTGAAATGCGGGCGGGATTTCCAGATTTTGCAAAAATATGGTGGCTGCCCTTAACCCTCTTTAATTCCCATCCATGCCTTTCAAGCAAACGGGCAAATTCCTTACCGCTTACCGACTTCAAACCGCAATCTCCAGCACCCTGTCAGTCGCTGAGACAGGGATGTCCCGCACATCTACAGAAAGACATCCCTCAACCGCCTCATACAAATTCTCAAGAAGCTCCTCAAAGGTTTCGCCTTGCGTTGCACAGCCAGGAATAACCGGGACTTCAGCCCAATAGCCGCCTTCCTCGGCCTCATGCACAATAACTTTCAATTTCATAACCGTCTCCTGCTGTATTTTTATGTGCCGTTTCCGTCACATATTGCAAAAATGCTAATATCCAACTTGTATATAGTGCCTGAACGGAAACCCCAAATTTTGTTTTCTCAATTTATGTCGGGGACCATTAACATATTAAGATTATTTCCTTTTTTAATTCAAAATTTAGAATTTAGAATTCAAAATTGTGTCTGAACGGCCTTTTCGTTCAGACACTATATAGGCCTTTTCCGGAATTTCCCTGCACGGTTCAACAACCAAAGCCTTGATCCGGGTCAAACAACCAGATTTCTAAGCAGTCTTTCAGCCTCAAGAAGTCATTGTCATTGGTAATAATGCCATGGGCCTTGGACTTGATAGCAGTTGCCGCATGGATTGCATCAGGCGTGCGGATTCGGTAAAGCGCCCTTAAGCGGGCTGCTTCATCTGATATCTCAGGAGACAAATTAACAACTTCCAGATTAGGGAAATTTGTCAGTATGCGTATAAGGTCCTCGGCTCTTTTAGGATCTTTTTCTCCATAGGCCGGAACGAGCAGTTCGGCAAACACCAGACTCGACATAACTGCTGAGAAGTCGCCTTGCTCAAGACGCTGAAAAAATCTTTTTGCCGTCTGGTAATAGCTTGAATGACGCTCAAGGAAATAAATGAAAGTAACAGTATCGACGGCATATTTATGGCCCCGTGGTAAGTATTCAGGACTCATGCGTCCCATTGATCACGCTCTTTTCTGAGTTCTTCCGAATACCCCTGCCAATAATCGGCGGCGCAACCGTCAAGCTCAGTCACAAAAGAAACAGGCGCTTTATGGATAGTAACACATCCTTCTTTTGCGGTGATTTCCAGCATGTCACCAGGTCTTAAATTCAATCTTCTGCGGATTTTGGCAGGTAATACTATTTGTGATTTACTACTCAACTTGGCAAGCGGCATAGATACCTCCCATTTGCTTTACCTTAAAGTAAAGCATAGAATTCTGTTCGTCAAGACCCGTTAGAACGTTGCCAATCAATCCCAAAAATCGGGACCTTGTATGTTTCTTTTACCACTACGAGGTATTTTCACGGTAAATTGAACCGCGAAGACGCTAAGGACGCTAAGAAATACTTTTTATCCAGCCGGTAACGGTCCGGCTGGATAAGTATCTTCTTTGTGTTTAACTTTGCGTTCTTGGCGCCTTAGCGGTTAAGAAACTGCTCAAAATTAATCACGTGACAATTCTTTTCTTTTTTGTGCCTTGCACAAAATTGATACTTGACTTTTAATTTTCAATTATTATAAATGAATATAAGTTGCAATAGCAAAGCAACCTTACGCATTGATCCCCCTATTACCTTTTGAAAAAAGAGGCACGAATATGATTCATGTGAATCCCGGCCGGTTGACAACCGGTCCATATATCCCATGGAACGAGCTTGAATCACTGGAAGAATGGTGGGATCCGGACGCCTTCCCCTGGGGAGCCGCGGGAGCCCTTATCAAACACTACCCGGATTCTTTTGATGTGTGGTGGAATCCGGATCGGTTTTCGTGGCGTCCCCAGCACACCCGTCTTCTTATTCGTCACCTTGGTCACAGACTTACAGAGTGGTGGGAGCCGGATCGATTCCCGTGGAAATCCAGTACCGGTTGCTTGATACGTGATTTGAACAATGAATTTTCCGTTTGGTGGGAACCATCGCTTTTCCCTTGGGAGGGTGTGTGGGACGGCCGGACTGCCGCGGAGCTTCTGGCAACTCACTGCACCGACGACCTCCCGCAATGGTATGACGCCGGCCGACTGGTTTGGACAGAGGAACTATGCCGAATTCTTATTCACCGTTGCAATGCCTATCAGGCCATTTGGGCACAGGATGCACTCCTTTTCCGTCTGCAGAGATGAAGCCGCCTCTTGATCCTGAAAAAGAGACAGAGTTCCTCCAGCGAATACAGGCGGGAATTCTGAGAGATCCCAATGCCCTGCCCCTTGGGCTTGCGCTTCTTAATTTTGAAATCCGTTTTTTGGACTTGGATGAGGACATCCGAGTGCTTCGCACAGAGGACTGCTTTTACATCAACCGCCAAAGCCCTTTCCTTAATAGGCCTGATATAGAAGGAACAGTGACCTTTCTTCTCCTGCATGAAATATGTCATGTCCTTTTTTTGCACGATCAGCGAAGACGCAACCGCGATCCTGAGCTATGGGTTCTGGCCACGGACTATATGATAAACGGACTACTTGACGAATTTCGATCGATCTTTGATCCAAAAATGGTCCCTTACCAGACCCGCTGGATATTCAGTGGAGAAGACCCGGCTCACTACAACCCCGAATTCAAAAACCTCCTGGAAGAGGAGATCTATCGGCTGCTATGCGAGTCAGCCGATGTAGATGTATCACCGCCTCGTGACCTGTCTGTAAAGGAGATGGGTGCTCTCGAAATGGGGCGGCGACGCTTTATCGGCAGACCATACCTTGTATATTCGCGTATTCGCTACAAAAAGAAGGATATAGAGCAGAACCGGTTGGAAATACCGTCTCCTGAAGTCGATGGAATGGGCGCAGGTAAAGGAGATTTTCGTAAGGAAAAGGAAGAGGAAGAGGAAGGAGTCAGCCGGGACGACGTCTTTGGACAGAGCCCCATATATCCCCATTCTGACCGCGACGAAAAACAACAGGAGGCAAGGGAATCCGCACTTCAGCTCTCCCGCCACCTCTTCCGTGAGGTACTTCGGGGTCACGGCTCCCTGCATGCCAAGGCCGTCATGGCCATGCTCTGCGGGCCAACCACTGACTGGGAGGCGATTCTGCGCGATTCACTGCGGTTGGCACTGGACCGCTCTGCCGAAATAGCATGGGGCCGGCCCAGGGTCACCTGGCTGGCCAACATCGGCAAGATCCCATATTTGCCGGCATCTACTGATGAGTTTGTACCCGGGACAATAGTGATCAGCATAGACGAATCCGCCTCTGTAGATGATTCGGATCTTGCAAGGGTCCTTGCAGTGCTTAACGAGGTCAGAGACCGGTATAAACACATCCTTGTCATCAAACACGATACGGAAATTCGGTGGCAACAGGAGTTTAAGACCATCGGCCAAAGCGATCTGGGAGAACTGAGAATCCGGCGACATTATGGCGGCACATCACACAGACAGGTCTTTGATGCGATAACCGATTATACGCGTTGTCGAAGCGAGGAGCCTGTTTCAGTCTATTTGGCCTTTACGGACATGGAGAGCGACATCCCTGACTGTCAGGACATGCTACCTCCCTGGCTACCGAGAATATATCTGAGCACCGGCAAGACAGTGCCAAAAGGACTCCGTGGAAAAGTAATAAATATCCAGTGAGGAATTGTATATGAATACCGGTTTAACCCTTTCAGAGACCATACCCTATATCACTCGCCACACGGATTCAGGCCTGACCGGCCGGACCTGGTCCATTCTTTGGCTGTCCGGCCCGCCGGGGATAGGCAAATCCGATCTCATGCGCCAGTTCTGCCAACAGAAGGGATACGGGCTCAAGGTGGTCTATATGGCCACCCTGATGCTGGAACAAATTACAGGATTGCCTATGGTTCAGGATGCCGGAAGCGGCAAGCAGGTCCGTTGGTCCTGCCCGGAGATCTTCAATTTCGATGTGCTTGAAATAGCGCCTGCCAACTCGAATGTCCCTATTATTCTATTTCTGGATGATGCCCACTTGTGTAATCGCCAGATTCAGGCCTACCTCTTTCAGTTGCTGACATACCGCACCATTCATGACCACCGGTTGCCGGATCGTGTAGCCATGGTACTTGCCGGTAATCGTTCAACGGATCGGGCGGATTTTCATGAAATTCTGGCCCCGGTTGCCAACCGGATCTTCTTTGTGGACCTGAGGCCGGACGTTGACCAATGGACAAGGGACTTTGCCCTGCAAATGGAACTCCGTCAGGATGTTATCACCTTTTTGCAACACTATCCTGAATACTTCCTGGGGACCCCCATGGAGTCACAGGCATGGTCGTCTCCCCGCTCGTGGACCTATGCTTCCCATACGCTTGACGCCTGCGGCGAGGAGTTGGATGAAAAGACCCTGTTTGTAATACTCTCAGGCCATGTGGGCTCTGACGCAGCCACAAAATTCATAGAGTATCATCAGCTCTTTGCCAAATGGGATGCACATAGGATTCTGCTTGAGGGAAATGCTCCTGATACGGAACAACTGAACAAGATCCAGGCTTACGCATTGCTCAGCGCCTGCGTGGCCTATCTTTTGAGACGCCTTCGATCAGTTAATTTCCAGACCAATCCTGAACTGGATCAGGCCCTGAGCGCTTTGGCTGCACTCATAATGGCCATGTCCAAATGCCACAGAGAAATCGTCCCCCTTGGCCTGAAGACCCTTCTGCTTGCCGAAAATCAGGCCACAGGAGCAACTACTATGGTAAGACGGCTTTTGACAGAGGCGGATGCAGTGGTAGCAGAGCTGCTCACTGTGACCTGACCGGGGCTGATGGAATGGTAAGTTCAAAGGTTCCTTGTTCAGGGTTTAAAGAAAATCTGGAACCTCAGTTGTGGCTGCCGCCACAATTTCCTTAAACAGGTCTTCCTTTAAAAGAATTCCTACTACAGATTCCCCTTCCACGACAGGGAGCCAATCGATCTTGTGAGAAGTCATGAGATGGACAGCTTCCATGAGAGTACCACTTTGATGAATGACATGCGTTACCGGCGACATGATTTCACTGCCGGGCCTTTCAAGTATAACCTCACATTCCTCCAAAAACTGACCCTGCCAGAAGATGGGAAGTTCTTCGATGGCCTTTGTAGAAGACTCCATATGAGCAAGGATATCATCAATAGAGAGCATTCCCAGAATTTCTTCTTTGTCTTCCACCTCGTCAACCACCAGCAAGGACGACGGACACCTACTACTTTTGTGTCTCTCATTCAGCACCTTGACCGCTTCTATCACCTTTGTCTGTGGCGATATACGTTCAAGTGCCAACACATCAAGCATCAGATCTTTAATTCGTTTTTCAGACATATAGATAGCTCTTTAGGTAGAAGGCTGAAGGCTGAAGGTGATAGGCTGACCTACTTCCACCTTCCATCTTCCACCTTCCATCTTCCACCTTCTACCTTCTACCTTCTACCTTCTACCTACTCAGTGACTTCTTAATTTGAGCAAGCGATGTGCCAGATCCTTGGGTGTTCACCTGCTATTTGCTAACATGTTGATCTTTAAGCATTTGTGTACTATTTGCAGACGAGTTAAGCCATTTATGGGGCGGCATATTTATGCCGAAAAATTTGAGTCAAAATAGATTTTGACATTTTTTTGCCTATCTGCTAAAAATTTAAATTGTAACCGTTCACGGGTTCAGGGTTCACCTCTGAACCCGTGAACCTTTGAACCTTTGAACC
>CBETWD010000109.1:0-7911 GCA_965539945.1 uncultured bacterium | reverse complement strand
TACATCCCCACACCCTTTGCCCATCCAAGCTTTTCCCTTAAAATTGTGAAGTAGTCCCTGAGAGGGGACTTTATGAGTTTCAGGTGTCCCCTGGCCTTTTGCATTTCAACCCAGTCCCCTTCATTGAGTTCCTGGCTTACCTGGCCGTCTACTATTAAGCTGATCTTTTCCGTGGCATTTCTGAGCTGTATTGCCACCTTCATCTGACCTGGCAGTATAAGGGGACGCGCATTCAGGGCGAATGGACATATTGGGGTCAATATAAGGGCCTCGATGCCCGGGTGCAGGATGGGGCCACCGGCAGAGAGGTTATATGCAGTGGATCCGGTTGCAGTGGAAATAATCAGACCATCACCACGGTATGTGGTAAGGAATGAGCCGCCGGCCCAGGTAGGAAGTGTTATAATCGTACCCAGGGGGCCTTTGCTGATCACTGCTTCATTGAGTGCATAGTAAGTTGGGCCTGGACTATCAGACGCTTTTACCGTAACCGAGAGTATTGCTCGCCTGTCCAGCTCGAGAGTTCCTGATATCAGGGAACCCAGGGCCTGTTCCATCTCGTCCATGTGGATCTCGGTAAGGAATCCCAGGCCCCCCAGGTTTATGCCCAGCAGGGGAATTCCGAGCTGATAGGCCTTCCCTGCCACATGCAGCAGGGTGCCGTCTCCTCCCAGCACTACTATAGCCTCGGCTTGAGGATCTACCTGCCCTTCAGTGACAGAGACCCCGCGCCTTCGGAAAAGCTTTTCCATGGCCTCTCCGATCCTCTTTGGGATTTCGGTCTCGTGCCTGACAATAAGGCTGATGTGTTTGAGCATAAAGTTTTTAACCGTTCACGGGTTCAGGGTTCATCGTTCAGGGTTACCTTTCTGTAAGGGTTCAAAGGTTCAGGGGTTCAGGGTTGCTTTTCTATTCTCATGTCTTCTCCATTCCCGCCTGCCTCGCAAGCTTGGCGAGTGGGCAGGAAGAACTCACGAATCAACGGTTCAAATTTTCGATAAACTCTGAACCTTTGAACCCTGAACCTCTGAACCTCTGAACCTCTGAACTTACGTTTCTTTACGGGCCTACTCTTACGAGCACATATTCATCCGAATTCATAAATTTTCTGGCCACATTAAGTACTTGATCTGCAGTTACCTCGTCTATTTTCCGAACGTATTCCGACGCGAAGTTATATCCTAGACCATAGAGTTCATTTAAGGCCATGTCCATGGCCTGGGCCCTGTTGGTTTGAAGGCCTATCTCATGGGTTCCGATAAGCCATTTCTTGGCCCTTTCCAGCTCTTCGTCAGTCACGGGCTCTCTTGTTGCCCTGTAAACTTCCTGCCACAGGCCCTTCAGAGCCCTGTCCTTTTTTTCAGGCGCGCAGGCAATATAGAAGGCAAAAGATCCATAATCCAGGCCAAGCCCCAGGAATGAGGTCACGGAATACGCCAGGCTTTCCTTGTCCCTGAGATCAATGAACAGGCGGCCGCCCTGACCTGAAAGTACTGCATTCAGGGTTTGAAGGGCATAGCGGTCAGGGCTGTTGAAAGTGGTCCCCGGGAAACCAAGCACAATGTGTACTTGCTGTTTTTCCTTTTTCAGGGTTAGAATTTTGGGTGCGCTGAGAGGGTCTGGTTCAGGAGGTGTGGAAAGAACAGATTCTGTTTCCAGCGACCAGGCACCAAGCATGGTCTCAATGCTCGATATGATTTCTTCAGCACGAATATCTCCCACTATGGAGAGTACTCCCCTGTCAGGTATTACAAAATTCCGATAGGTCTCGAACAACTCCTTTGAACTGATAGATTTGATAACAGAGGCCTTGCCCAACGGGTCCATACCATATGGATGTGGCGAGAAAAGCAGGCGACGGAATTCCCTTACTGCAACTCCGGGCAGATAATCATCCTGACGTTTAAGCTGTGCCAGTATCAAGGGACAGAGTTTTTTTGTTTCTTCAGACGGGAAGGTGGGAGTGAGCAGGATCTCAGTAAAGAGGGCAAGGCCCTTATCCAGATTTTGACTCAAAAAACGGCCCTGAAGCCCAAGGGTGTTCTGACCGGAAAAGCCGCTGATACTACCACCCAGGCCCTCTATCAGCTCGGCAATACCTTGGGCGCTGTGGGCTTCGGTTCCTTTTGTCCAGGCCTTTGCGAGAAAGTTGAAGAGACCGTCGGTTTTCTCACTTTCGTATCTCACTCCTCCGGGGAACACCAATGTTGCAGCAACCGTAGGTACTCCAGGGGCCTCTTGGACAAGGACCGTGAGGCCGTTGGAAAGGCTAAACCTCTTGACAGGGCGGATAAGAGTGCCGCCATCAGACTCTATTCCCTTGGCCAGGAGTTCCGCCTCCTGGACCATTACGCCCAGTTCCTGGCTCGTAAGCTCAGGCAGGCGATCCTCAGGCATTACCATGGCCACGCTGATGTTTTCCTGGCTGAAAATCTGTCCGGCAACCTGCTGGACATCCTGGGCCGTCACCTCCCGGACTTTCTCAAGATAGAATTTTTCTGCATGAGGGTCCTTTGAAAGGGTCTCAAAGACACCAAGCTTTCTTGCTTCTCCTTCCATGGTCTCCTGGCTGTAAACAAAATCCGTTTCTACCTGGACTTTAGCACGCTCCAGCTCTTCCTCAATGATTCCCTCATTCTCCAGGCGGAAGATCTCATGGAAGATCTGCGTTAATGCTTCCTGGGTCTTTTCCGGATCAAGAGAGGCGGTGATCTCGAATAGTCCCGGTCCTGCCGGTGTAAACGCTGCTGCATCAATGTTATGGACCATCTGCAGCCGATTTCGTAAAGACGAGGTAAGCCTTGAGCTCTCCCCTTTTCCAAGCAGGGCAGCTAAAACGTCCAGGGCAGGTACATCCGGGTCATTGAAATTGGGCAGCCCTGAAAACGCAACAGCCAGGTATCCTTCCTGGATTTCCATTGCCTCCATGGCGATCCTCGGGGCGTCCTGCCGCGGCTCTGATGGATAGGTGAATTCCTGAGGCTCTTGTTTTGTTGCTGATCCAAAGGTGTTCTGGATACCGGCCAGGGCCTGAGATACCCCGACGTCTCCAACAACAACAACGGTAATTTGTGAGGGTCGATACCTTCTTTCCATATAGGTCAGGATGTTTTTGCGTCCAAAAGACTCGACCGTTTCAGGATAGCCGATTACAGGGAATCCATATGGGTGTGCCTTATATGCTGTCTCCATTAATAAGCTGGAAAGTCTTGCCCTTGGCCTGTCGTCTCTCATCCTTATTTCTTCAAGCACCACTTTTTTCTCTCGATCTAATTCATCGGGATCAAATGATGAGTGAAATACCGCGTCGGAAAGTACGTCCAGGGCATTGTCCAGCAACTGTTTTGGGACCACGCAGTGGTAGACTGTATAATCAAGAGACGTGTAAGCATTAATGGACCCTCCGACAGATTCTATTTCCTTTGCCACTTCTCCAGGCCCTCTTTTTTCCGTACCCTTGAAGATCATGTGTTCGATCAAGTGGGTAATGCCTCTCTCCCCTTCGGTTTCGTAAACACTGCCTGCCTGGACCCACACCTGTATGGCCACAACCGGCGCCCGGTGGTTTTCTTTTACAATGGCAGTAAGTCCGTTAGAGAGCCTGGTCTTGTTCAGCCCTGGAATAAGTTCCCTTGCCAAAGAGCCAAAGGGCGTGAAGAGGAGAATGGAAAAGGCGATCAGTAGGCACAGGGTAATTGTTTTGCCGGTTATGAGCATGTCAGGTTCTCCTTTAGAGTATGCTTTTATTTCAATATTTAAATCAACAAGATAGCCTGGTCTTTAGGGTGAATGGCCATTCACTGAAAGCTTGACACAGTAAATGAAGTTTGGTACAGACCAAATGGTTATTAAATTTTTACTTTTGGATACGTTTTAGTCTTTTTTATCGCCTTTTTTCTGTGATGCAAGCTTTTTAGACATTATTTGTATTATAAAAAAGATGCAATGAGTTTATTTTTCCGATAATGTGAGATATCATGGTGGCCAAAATATGTAGGCTCAACATATGTGAGCTGATGTCTTAAAAATCTTTACAAATTATATAAAATAAAAGAGGAGGAATTATGAGCAAGGTTGCCCCAGACGGCTTAACAGTAGCACACACTTTGGATTGCAAAGGACTTAGTTGCCCAATGCCCATCCTAAAGACAAAAAAGGAGATCGGCAAGGTTAAATCAGGTGAGATTCTTGAGGTGCTCGGTACTGATCCGGGAACCCGTAATGATATCCCTGGATGGTGTGAGCGTGTCGGTCATGAGTATCTCGGAGAGAAGGAAGACTCCGGTTTTATTCGTTTCTACATTAAAAAGGCTTAATACGTAGCCTCTCGGCCAAGCCATGCAAACAATTGAGGGGCCTTTATGCCCTCAGGTTTTAATTGTTTATGGTCGGCCTACAAATATCACATGGAGGATAATGCAGATGTCTGCTGATCCGAACAAACTTGGAATTTTCGTGACTTCTCCGCAGCATATGAGGCATGTTCTGGGTGTAACACAGGCTGCCGTGCGGGCAGGGATGAAGGCCGCAGTATTTTTTACCTTTAAGGCGGTCCATTTGGTCAAGACCTCTGAATTCGTAAAGCTTGCCAACCTATGCGATGTCAAGGACCTGTCCATATGCGCAGCCAGTTATCAGTGTGAAGGTTATGACGTTGAGGACGTGCCTAAGGGAATAACCGGCAAGCAAATGGCGACCCAGGCCTTTCACGGCGTTTTATTGGAAGATTGCGGCAAATACCTGGTACTGTAGATCACAGTACTGTAGATTAAGGAGATACTGATCATGTCATTCACAATGTATTTTCTGCTGCCCAACCGTACGTATGCCGGAGACGGTACACGCTCCGCACTGGGTCAGTCAGTCGAAAACCATTATGCATTTGCTGTGTACATGTATGGGGAATACCCTCCGTTCAATGAGTATAATGTAGGCAACATTGAATGGACTCGGGACATGGAGGGTGATGTATTTAATTTGGGCGGTGATCCACCTGATGTAGAGGATCTGGAGTTGACACCCATCACCATAGAGGAGCTTGGGGAGCGTATGCGTGACGCGGATTTCATCATCCCATACGGTCTGCCGAAAGCAGCTTCTCCAGCACCCGATACCTGCGGTTAGAATTATAAGAGGAGCACGTAATGAGCGACGAAAAAATGAAAATATTGCAAGTCTATCGTTCCGAGCCTACTGATGACGTCAAAAAATTGGTTGAGATACTCAATCGTGACAGGGACGCCAAAGAGTTCAGCCTTTACATGGGTGATCCCAATTATGACGTTCTGGTTCAGATGATTCAAGAGGCAGATAAGACAGTCAGTTGGTGGTAAATATAAAAATATACCTAATATTAAAAACCCCTGCCGGCAGAAGCCGACAGGGGCTTTTTTGTAAATAAACAATTCTTAATCAATCCACTTATTCAATCTGGTGTCTATAGCTTGCAGATGCTGGAGGCCAGACTGGAATAAGTAACACTTCTCTTTAGTTTTTTAATTATTTAGCACCTTCAGCAATTTCTTCAATATCCTTAAGATAACTCGTACTCAAATTTTCAAACATTGTGATTACTCTTTTCAATAGATCTTCCTTTTCCGCCTCATCTGGTTCTTTATTATTTACAGCGCAAAAGCTGGCTTTATTCCCATAATAAGCAGATAAAATGTTTGAGACGATAATCATGGTCATTAAGCGTTGATCGGTCATCTTTGCCTCCTTATGTTTTGTAAAGTTAATAAGAAATCGCTTTTTTGCGATTTGGACCGAAGCGGTATTTCCACCACCGTATAATATATTGTGTAGCACCGTTTTGAACTCCCTGTCAACGGTGTATCGTAATTTTTTTTCCTTACCTTAGATTTGGTCTTTTGTTAAGGCAAAGGCCTTTTCCCCAAGGGCCAGGGTGATGCCGTTAGTTTTTTCTTTTTGGACGCGGAGCTTCCCATTGTCAACTGCCAGTATGGCCGAGGGCTCTGCCACACCATATGCACCCACAGCTTCCATGGCGTAATGAGAGGGCTCTTTTACCGATACGGTATTTAGCTGTTCTGCTGTAAAAAACCGGATATCAAGGCCCCACTTCTGCGCAAGGGCTAACAGACACGCCTCATCCTTCTTAGCATCAATGCTGGCCAAGGTAAAAAGGGCCTTTGGGGAGACTTTATGCCTCTTAAGAAATTCCTCTGCTGCTCTTTCCATGGCCTGAGACGGGGTGTCACGGTTGCAGCCTATTCCCAGGGCAAATATCCTGGGATACAGGTGAAGAATCGGTTTAACTTCCGGAATTAAGTATGGGGAGATGATCAACCGGGCCTTGCAAGGATCGTAAACCTCAATGAGACCCGCAGGCAGAGAGTGTACCTGGCAATCAGTGTATGTCTTGAGGCTTCCGGAGGCTACCAGGGCGGCAGATGCCTTTTTCAGAGCAGCACGGTCATCAGGGACCAGGTCCTGAACCCTGGCCCACATATCGAGCGCCACTAAACCCAGCGTATCAGACGCTGTGGTAATAACCGCCTGTCCTCCTGCCTTTAGCGCCAGCATCCGGGCCAGTTCATTGGCGCCTCCAAGATGACCGGACAAAAGACTTACTGCGTGATGTCCTGCCTCGTCCATAACAACAACCGCCGGATCATCCGGTTTGCTTTTAAGCAATGGAGCTATGGCCCTGATTACTATTCCCGCTGCCATTATAAAGACAAACCCCGTGCCTTTTTGCCACAACTTTTTTATAAGTTGGTCCTCAAGCAGTTTGCTGTAGGAATAAATCAATATATCCTTATTGGAAAGCAATTCAGGAAGGCGGTGGGCCAGGGCCCTGCCTCCAGGAGTTAGATATACAAAAATTATTCGTAAGCATTCACAGGGCACCGCATCTGCTTTGTTGTCGGGCATTTGAAGTACAGGGAGTACATCTGCGTACCCTCCGCCTCGCATCTGCGGCGCCCTGTAAACGCTTAC
Source organism: uncultured bacterium (assembly GCA_965539945.1). Taxonomy (GTDB): domain Bacteria; phylum Desulfobacterota; class Dissulfuribacteria; order Dissulfuribacterales; family UBA3076; genus UBA3076. The sequence goes on along the minus strand of CBETWD010000109.1, from coordinate 948 downwards.
AGTTCGGTGGGTTGCGGTAAAACGGGCGTTGTAATCCCGTGAACGGTTACCCTTATTGTTTGCAGGGGAGTAACAATCAAGAGGAGGTTCGGAGGAGGTATCGACCCTTGAATGGCTCAGGCCCCTTCTGTACCCATGAGAGAATTCCGGATTATAGAGAAGGGAGCGCTTTCCATGCAGGTACTCAGGCTCGGACAGGACCTTTCCCACTAATATCACAGCAGTTTTTGAAATGCCTGCCTGCTCAACCTTTATCGCAATATTTTCAAGCTCTCCACGTACAACACGTTGAGTCGGCCAGCTTACCTTTTCTATCACCACCGCAGGTGTATCCGGAGAGTAACCGCCTGCCAGCAGGGCCTCCTGAACCAGCCTTATATGGCCCACGCTTAGATAAAGAACCAGCGTGGCCTGGATTTTGGCCAGGCGCGACAGCTCCTCAGATGGAGGCACAGGGGTCCGGCCGCCTATCCTGGAGAAAATGACAGTCTGCGTAATCCCGGGAATTGTCAGCTCCCGGCCCATGACAGCGGCAGCGGCAAATCCGGCTGTGACACCCGGGATGACTTCAAAGGGTATGGTTTCATTTCGCAGGCATTCTATTTGTTCCTGGATGGCGCTATAGATGGCAGGGTCCCCTGTGTGGAGTCGTACTACCCGTCTGCCTGATTTTGCTGCAGAGACCATGATGGAAATGACTTGCTCCAGGGTCATTCCTGCTGAGTTGTATATCAGTGCGGAGAGGTGGGAAATCAGGTCCCTGGGGACCAGGGAACCTGTGTAGATGACTACGTCTGCTTTCTGGAGGAGCTGATACCCTTTTAGGGTGATAAAGGCAGGGTCTCCGGGGCCCGCTCCCACAAAGGCTATAGGCATGGCCCCAGTCTCGCATCTCGTAAGCGTTCACAGGGCACCGCATCTGCTTTGTTGTCGGGCACTTGAAGTACA
>CBETWD010000108.1:0-7958 GCA_965539945.1 uncultured bacterium | reverse complement strand
ACAAGCGGCACCAAACCGTCCAGTCGGATTTGTCCGAGCTGAAACGGGAAGCCCAGTGCCGTTTCAATTAAAAGCAGAACGTACCCCAAAAAAATAACGACCAACGCTTTTTTGTAAGCGTTCATTGGATTGTTGATTGTTGATTGTTGATTGCTTCATTCTTAAATGGTTTTAATCTCATGCGTTCTCCCCTGACCCTTGCCCCCTGACCCTTGCCCCTTGACCCCTGACCCTTGCCCTTTTTTTTCAACGGCGTGACTCCACGAAGGGCTGATTTGTAACAAGAACAACCACTTCTTCTACTCTTTTGAGATCAACAGCCGGCGTCACAGTAATCTCCTGGAAAAGAGCAGAAATAGAACCTTCGGTTACAGAAGAGACCTTTCCTATCAAAAGTCCCTTTGGGAAAATCCGGTCAGTGCCGGATGTAATAATTCTATCCCCAACCTCAACATCCACCACTTTTTCCACATAAGCCAGGTAACATCGTCCCTCCCCTGCACCTTTTATAATACCCCTGGCTCGATTGCGCTGTATAAGTGCGGCAACCGCGCTGTTATAGTCAGACAACAATAAAACCTTGCTGAAATGGAGGGAAGTTTCCATTGTCTGGCCTGCAATACCCGCTCCAGACATGACTACCATTCCCGGCTTTATCCCGTCTTTGCGACCCTGGTCCACAGTAATTGTGGCCAACCATGGAGCCAAATCCACTCCGACCACATTGGCCGTTATTACCGTGGCGCCGACATCCTCTTTTATTCCCAATAACCTCTTGAAACGGGCATTGGCAATAAGGGCCTCACGGTACCGGCCAATTTCTTTTTGAAGTTGGATCACCTCTTGACGAAGGACCTTGTTTTCTAACTCAACGTCCTGAAGGGCCAGGTATGATCGCCATAATTTTTTCCCCCATCTCGAAGGTCCGGAAAGGCCCTTTTGTAAATAGCCCGTAAAGTCCACAAAAAAGTATTTGACTGGAGATACAGCGGCCGGGGAACCAAGGCGCAGGCCCACCACTACAAAGATCAAAAAGACCACAACGGCCAGGACTAAATATACCTTCATGCGTTTTTTGGGATTTCCAGTGCGGAATGGCACAATCGATATGCAACAGAAAAAATATAGCCGGCTGAATTAATGGATCATAACTTCTTTCAAGATATCAAGATTGTCCAGGGCCATACCGGAACCTAAAACCACGGAAGATAAAGGATCGTCAGCAATAATTATAGGAAGATTTGTTTCCTCTCTCAAGAGCTTATCCAAATTCTTCAGCAAGGCCACACCTCCTGTTAGAACAATTCCTTTATCGACAATGTCAGCAGCCAATTCCGGGGGGGTCTGCTCAAGTACGCTTTTTACCGTATCGACTATTGTGTCTATCTGTTCTGTTATAGCTGAACGTATCTCTGACGAATTAATCGTTATGGTCTTGGGCACCCCTGATACCAGATCTCTACCCTTTATCTCCATCTCCTTATAAGGTTCTTCAGGTATAACATCGCCCAGTTCTATCTTGATTTTTTCTGCCGAATGCTCACCAATCAGCAGATTAAATTTCCTCTTAATATACTGTAAAATAGCACTGTCCATCTTATCACCTGCTACACGAACAGACTTACTGTGGACGATCCCGGCTAAAGAAATGACAGCTACTTCAGTAGTACCTCCACCCATATCCACTATCATATTTGCAATCGGCTCAGTAATCGGCAACCCCGCACCAATAGCGGCTGCCATAGGCTCTTCAATCAGGTAAACTTCTCTTGCGCCTGCAGACTCGGCGGATTCCCGGACAGCTCGCTTCTCAACCTGCGTGATACCGGACGGCACACTTATGTTGATTCGAGGCCGAATCAGATTCCGCCGATCGTGTATCTTCCGTATGAAATAACGCAACATGGCCTCTGTAACTTCAAAATCAGCAATTACGCCATCCTTCATGGGTCGGATAGCCACAATATTTCCAGGTGTCCTCCCTAGCATATTTTTTGCGTCTCTGCCCACGGCTACGACTCTGTTTGCCTTGGCATCCTTGCGCACTGCAACCACAGATGGTTCACGCAGGACTATGCCCTTACCCTTCACATATACCAGTGTATTCGCAGTTCCCAGATCGATGGCCAGATCGCTTGAGAGCCGCCCTAAAATAGAACTTAAAAACATAGTTATTACCTTAAATAAATAGTATAGGAATTTCTTTATTTGAACACAGATGAACACAGATTATCAAAATTTTCAAATTTATAAATAAAAATTTATCTGTGTATATCTGCAAAAATCTGCGTCCTGTTTAACTTGATATTAGATCTCTAATAACAACAATCTATATCTTTATTTTAAAACAACCAAATATTTTTTCAAACGGGATTGAACCCTACCAAAGGCATTTCCAGTTGGCAAGAAATGATAGCCGGCTGAGCCCCTCACTAAACTCCAGACCCGCAACTTATCTTGACATATACTTAGCATGTGGGTATGAATTTGCAGCTTGCTGGGTATTTACCCTAATAGAGTAACACTTTTTCTAAATCTTTCTTAGTATATTGAATTTTTTGGATAAATTGTCTCTTTTGTTGTTTACAGTCCTGGCATACACATATATTTAAATTAAAAATAGTCTATTTGTTACCAGTTTTGGCATAATATCGCCCGAATAATTTGGAAGTAGGGAGCTAATTCATATGAAACGGACCTTCCAGCCGAGCAATTTAAAAAGAAAGAGGACCCACGGATTTCGTAAACGTATGAGTACAAAGGCAGGCCGTAGAGTACTGAACAGGCGCAGAGCAAAAGGGAGACAAAGTTTATCAGCATAAAGGTTATTGTGAAGCAAGCCTTCTGGACGTAAAACAAAAATGCCTTACAATAAAATGAGGCAGTGCTTACACACCCAATCTCTCTCAAAAAAAGAGAGATTGACAGGCGCGGAAAATTTTATCAGGGTTTATCAAAAGGGGAAACGAATAAAGCTGCCCGGCCTTACTATTATAGTTACAAGGAATTCTTTGTCCTACTGTAGAATCGGTATCAGTGCCGGCAGAAAAATTGGTGGAGCTACCAAGAGAAACAGGGCCAAAAGGCTGATCAGGGAGTTATTCCGCACGAACAAGCGAATTTTTCCTGCTGGTCATGATCTGGTTTTTGTGCCATACAGAAAATTTTTCCACCTTGATTGGAATGAACTCAAGGGCAATCTTGTCAAGGCATTTGATGCCTCGAACAGGTGTTAATAATTGAATACTAAGACCATATTGGGCAAATTCATCATTTTTTTCATTAGAATATACAGGCTATTGTTTTCCCCCATTTTACCAAGGTCTTGCCGTTTCTATCCGAGCTGCTCCCGATACGCTGAGGAGGCCATTGTTAAACACGGTCCTATTACGGGTATTGTGTTGGCTACCAAACGACTCCTAAGGTGTCATCCCTGGACTCCGGGCGGATACGACCCTGTCCCCTGATTGCCGGTTTACGTTAAGAAGGCCCTTCACAGTAAAAAATGGTTGCTTGATTAGCCGTTTGTAAAACTCCAAAGGAAAACCGGAGATGGAGTTTAGAAGACGGCTCTGATTATTAAGGTTTACTACAATGGATTCACGTACATTATTAGCTTTAGTTTTGTCTATAGCAGTATTGATTGGGTTTCAGTTCTTCTTTGGTGGCGATGTATCACAACCACCTCGTGAAGAAACCGGTGTTGAGAATGTCCCTGCCACAGGTGTCAGTGAGCAAGCCTCAGACCATGAATACGAAGAACGCATTCGCACTGATGGGGACGCCGCTGTTTCTTCCCTAAGCAGTATAAGAAGTCCTGATATTCCAGTTGACACAAAGGCACCCCTTCGCAAGGCAAGAGACATCACTGTGGAAACGGATCTTTACCAACTCGTTTTCTCAGAAAGAGGGGGCACAGTTAAAAAATACCTCTTAAAGCACTACTTGACAACGCTTTCAGATGACGCCCCTCCTGTGAATTTGATCGATGTCTCTTCCCTGCATCTACCCCTTGGGCTTCAAATGGAATCTCAGCCGCCGGTAGACCTGTCTTCCCAATTCTTTGAACCGGATAAGGAAAACCTGAAGCTGACCCAAGCCGGAGAGGAAGCGCAACTGAAGTTTACCTGCAACATGTCCAATGGCATTAAAATCACAAGGGCATACACATTCCACCAGGGAAGTTACTGGATAGATCTATCTATTTATTTATCAGGGGCGGGGACCATCCCAAGCACGTTATGCTTGTACAATAAACCCGGCAAGGGAGGAAGTGGATTAAGTGGACTCACATATAGTAAATTTACATTTACAGGTCCTTCCTATTACGCCAAAAATGAGTTGCATGAAATAAAACTGGACGACATCGGGGAAAAACATGCCTACACAGGTCCGGTTGACTGGATGGGTTACGGCAACGACTATTTCATGACAGCTTTGATCCCGATTGTCAGCGAGGGCCCATGGAATGTATTGATTGAGAAAAAAGAGGCTGACGGTCTGACTGAGAGCCGGCTGACCGCACTCAAGCCATCTCCTAAAGGCGCAGGACAAGGAGTTGAGGTCTTAAATCTGGGAGTATATTTCGGACCAAAAGATATCGACCGCTTGAACGCCCTGGGGCACAATCTTTCCAAGGCCATAAATTTTGGTTGGTTTGATCCAATTGCCAAGCCCCTTCTGTACTTTCTTAAATTCCTTTATCGATATATTCATAATTATGGCCTGGCCATAATTATTGTTACCATACTGATCAAGATTGCCTTCTGGCCCTTGGCGCAAAAAAGCGCAAAGTCCATGAAGACCATGCAAAAGCTGCAGCCAAAAATGGCTAAGCTTAAGGAAAAGTACGGGAAAGATAAAGAAAAAATGAACAAGGAGCTCATGCAGCTCTATAAAACCTACAAGGTGAATCCTATGGGCGGCTGTCTGCCCATGCTGCTGCAGATCCCGGTATTTTTTGCCTTATACAAGGTATTACTTCAATCAATAGAGGTGCGTCATGCCCCTTTTATGCTGTGGATAAACGACCTTTCAGCTCCTGACCGTCTAATGATACCCGGGGTAAACATTCCTTACCTGGGAGGCATACCAGTACTTACACTGCTCATGGGGCTTTCCATGTTTTTACAGCAGAAATTAAGCCCTTCTTCCCTTGACCCCATGCAGGCCCGCATGATGCAATTTCTACCTGTGATATTTACCTGTATGTTCATTAACTTTCCCTCGGGATTGGTGCTCTACTGGTTGATTAACAACGTGCTTACTATTGCACAGCAACACTATGTGAACAAATTTACCGACTAACTCCATTCCCGCAGACAGTCACAACGAAGCGTGAGAATCTAAAACTTTCATATAGATACTAAGTGGAATAAAAGATAATGACACATAATGAATCTTCCGCACAGACACAAGAATCAAGAGAATTTGACGGCAAAACCGTAGACTATGCCATAGAAGCTGCATGCAAATATTTTGAGGCAAAGCCTGACGATCTTGAAATCAATATACTTACCAGGGGGTCCACAGGCATCTTCGGACTGGGAGGACGTAAGGCCAAGATACAGGCCGTGCTTAAAAATCCCACTTCTCCAGTTACAGAAGAAAAATCGGAAGAAGAAAACGCGCCTATAGAGGCTGAAGCCAGTCGTGTCACACCCGAACTACCTGAAGCTGAAGCCAATCGTGTCACACCCGAACTACCTGAATCCGAAGAGAATGTGATCAAACAAGGCAAAGATGTTCCGGAAGATCTGGATAAACACATCTCTCTTGCCATGGAGATCACTGAGGAACTTTTGAATAAGTCTGGTCTTGCGGGACAAGTAGAGATCAAGGCCGACGAAGAAGGACCGTATCTGGACATATCAGGGGAAGATCTTTCCCTGATCATAGGAAAAGAAGGTCAAAATCTTAATGCATTGGAATATATTGTTAACCGTATTCTGCGACACAAGGTCGAAAGCCGTACCAGGGTTAAGCTGGAAGCACAGGGCTATCGGGAAAAAAGGGAGAAGAGTGTCTCGCTTCTTGCGCACCGTATGGCAAAAAAGGCCCAAAAAACCGGACGTGCTGTAACACTTCAGCCATTGGGGGCAAGGGAGCGCAGACTGGTCCACATGACCCTCAAAAATGTTAAAGGCATACGCACCCACAGTGTAGGCGAAGGAATCATGCGCAAGGTCGTGATTAACCCCGCCAAGTCCAGGCAACGCAATGCAAATAGGTAGAAGATAGAAGGCTGAAGAATATCAATCATCTCGTAACGCTCGAATGCTCTGGGTTTTGTTCCTATTAGTCTTCAGCCTTCAGCCTTCAGCCTTCTACCTAAATACCTATTTATGCCTGACATATCTAGAGAAGACGACACAATAGCTGCCCTGGCTACTCCCTCAGGACCAGGCGGGATAGGGATAGTTCGAGTAAGCGGTCCTCTTTCAGCACAACTTTTCAGATCCGTATTCCGGCCGGCAAAGCCGATTGAAGTAATACAATCCCATCGACTCTACTATGGCTGGGCCTGCGATCCACAGAATGATACCGTTATGGACGAGGTTTTGGCCGTACTGATGAAGGCCCCTCACAGCTACACAAAAGAAGACGTCCTGGAAATCCAATGTCACAGCGGTCCTGCAATCTTACGTCGTGTTCTTGAGACACTTATCGGACAGGGTGCACGCCTGGCAGATCCCGGCGAATTCACAAAAAGGGCTTTTCTGAACGGAAGAATTGACCTTACCCAGGCAGAGGCCGTGCTCGACCTATCTCTAGCCTGCGGGGACACTGCAGGGCAACTGGCGGTCAAACAATTGCAGGGATGTCTATCCAAAGGGATTAAAGAAATCCGCGATACTATCAAAGAATCTATAGCCACCCTTGAAGTCGCCATAGACTATCCGGATGAAGACATAGAAATTATAACAGAGACCCAACTCAGAGAACTTCTGATAACTGGTGCTCAAAATCCCCTTAATGCCATGATCGATGCATTCGACAGGGGAAAGATCTATAAGGAAGGGGCAGAAGTCCTGATTGTCGGAAGGCCGAATGTCGGGAAATCCAGCCTGCTTAACGCCCTGGCCTGTGAGGACAGAGCCATTGTAACCTCCATCCCCGGAACCACCAGGGACACTATAGAGGCAGTTCTTAACATCGAAGGGATATTAGTTAGATTGATTGATACGGCCGGCATTCGGCCGGACCCTGATCCAATAGAGACAATTGGTATTGAAAAAGTTCGAAAAAAAGCAAAATTCGCACAGGCTGCTCTCTGGATGCTGGATCTGAGCGAACCTTTGTGCCCGGAAGATTTCGGGGCACTGGAGACACTGGATGTCCTTACAAAGCGAAAAAAAATTCTCATAGTATTTAACAAAATAGACAAGGTTCATTCCTGGGAATCCTTGGCCGGAAAGCAGGCAAGCAAGATCTTCAGCCGTCTGCAAGAGATGACCGGTAGCGTTTGGGTAGGGACCTCTGCAATTACAGGAGAAGGGCTTGAAAACTTATCAAGGCTTCTGATAAATAAATTATTGGATGAAGCACCGGCAGAGCCACCGGATATAGTTCCTAATCTAAGGCAAAAAGAGGCCTTGGAGACGGCCTGCAAAGCTGTGAACAGGGCAATTGACAGCATCTCTCAGGGCATCAGTCCTGATCTGGTTTCTATTGACTTAAGAGACGCAATGAATGTCCTAGGCGAAATCACAGGAGATAGTATTACTGACGAAGTGCTGGATCACATCTTTAGCCATTTCTGCCTTGGCAAATAGGTAAGCGTTCACAGGGCACTGCATCTGCTTTGTTGCCGGGCACTTGAAGTACAGGGAGTACGTCTGCGTACCCGTCGCCTCGCATCTGCAGCACCCTGCAAACGCTTACAGTTCGGTGGGTTGGGTTCACAGGGCACCGCATCTGCTTTGTTGCCGGGCACTTGAAGTACAGGGAGTACGTCT